>CALXWQ010000024.1 GCA_944392435.1 uncultured Clostridia bacterium | reverse complement strand
TATAGATAAAGAGGTTAGCATAAATTTTATTATTGTAACAAATCTTTCTCATGAAATATATAATCGCATTTAAAAAGGACCTGAAGTAATTCAAGTCCTTTTTCTAATCCTTAAGAAAAGAATTAGAGACATTCGTAACTTAAAGCAAATCCTTCCTCCATTGGTGAAAATGTTAACTCTTCATTCCTTGCAAAGCGCTTTATTATTTGTAAGTCAATGTCGAGTTCCTTTTTCTTCTCCAGTTCAAATTCTTGGCTTTGGATTTCTTTTCCTTCCCGGTTCTCAAATACAACCGTTAATACCAATTTATCAATATCTACACCCGTAACTTTTTCTACGGATACACTGATAACTGGAAAAACAAAAGCATCTAGCCACCCAATGTCATGAAAAATTTTCTCTGTGATTCTTATCACAAGATTGGTTAGGCTTTCTGAAGTATCACACCGTTCAGTTAACAAATACGCTACACCAATGCCCTCCATTTTCGCCTTATTTTCCAACAAGTTACGTATCGAAGCCATATTGACTCCTCCTTTATAAAAGATGTATTATTAATTATACACTTTATATTCTGTATCGTCAAGACTATCATTCTCTGTTTTTTAAATTGTAACGCTTGGTAGTTATGTTAAATGGAATTGCCTCATATATATTACTGAGGTGAGTTTATGAAAGAAATTATTTTTAAAGGGTGCGGTACAGCATTGGTAACCCCTTTTACAAATGAAGGAATAAATTTTGAAGAACTAAGAAAAATGATAGAATTCCAAATATTAGAAGGAGCTGACAGTTTAATAATCTGTGGCACTACTGGGGAATCATCAACTATGAGTATTGAAGAAAAAAAATCTATAATAGATTTTAGCGTGAAAATTGCGCATGGAAGAATTCCTATTATCGCTGGTACTGGAGGAAATAATACAAAAGATGTAATTTATATGTCGAAATATGCACAAAGTGTTGGTGTAAATGGACTTCTTATTGTTACCCCTTATTACAATAAAACTACTCAATTAGGATTGCTACAACATTATGCAGAAATTGCCCAAAACGTAAAACTTCCAATTATACTATACAATGTACCTAGTAGAACTGGAATAAATATTGAACCTCAAACTTGTTTAGAGCTTTCTAAAATACCAAATATTGTTGCAATTAAAGAAGCTAGTGGAAACATATCTCAAGTTGCAAAAATTGCTAATTTATGCAAAGATGAACTTACTATTTATTCTGGTAATGATGACCAAGTTGTTCCTCTCCTTTCTGTTGGTGGTATGGGCGTTATATCTGTTTTATCAAATTTATTTCCAAAATTTGTACATAATATGGTAACAGATTATCTTGCTGGAAATTGGCAAAAAGCTTGTGCATCTCAACTTTATGCTTTGCCTATGATTGATGCATTATTTACAGAAGTAAACCCTATCCCTATAAAATATGCCATGAACAAAATAGGCTTTAACTGTGGCATTCCACGACTTCCTCTAGTTGAATTAACAGAAAAAAACAAGAAAAAAATAGACGACGCACTAAATAATTTTGAGCTGTAGACTATAAATATTTTTCCAATTTAAAAAATTTATTCACATTTGAACATTTACATGCTATAATTATATTATAATGATAATTAATCTTAATTGTTGTTTAACAAATATGTCGTGGAGGAATATTGTGAAAAAACTTTCTCTTCTTAAGAAGAATAAAAATACTGAAAACACTCAAGATATTTATACTAATATAGGATTTAATATAGAAAATTATGTTGATAAAAACATTCATTCAAATATGGACAAAAAATATCAGCTTACCGAGTTCTTTGAGATTATAAAAGATATTATTTCTAATGATACTGTTAGGCAAATGAAAAATTTTAGGCAACATTGTAATACTTCATGTTACCAACATTGCATGCAAGTCGCATATTATACATATATTGCTTGTAAAAAAATGAGATTAGATTATGTTTCTGCTACTCGTGCAGCCATGGTTCATGATTTATTTTTATATGATTGGCGAAAAAAATATAGGAATGTGGATTTGCCTGGGCTCCATGCATTTGTACATCCAAAAATTGCTTTAAAAAATGCTAGCAAATTATTCGATTTAAATGATATTGAAAAAGATGTAATTTCTAAACATATGTGGCCTGTAACATTTGGTTTTCCTAAATATATGGAATCGTACATTGTAACCATTATGGATAAGTACAGTGCATGTCTTGAGACTTATTACTACATACGAAATAAACTTTCACAAAAAACTTTTTACAAATATGCATATATTTTCTTAAGTATGATATTTTTTAGAATTATATAGAATATATATTAATATATGAATTTAAGATATAACAGTTTATGTTATATCTTTTTTAATTAGTACAAAAGAAAGGTTGTGATTTTTTTGATAAATATTTTACTTAATGGGTATAAAGGAAAAATGGGAAAGTCAGTTATAGATTACATAAACCAAAACACTACTGAGTTCAATATTCTATATAAGATTGATAAAGATACTTTAGCTTTATACAATGATATATTAGTAAAACCAGATGTGATTATTGATTTTTCAACCCCATATTCTTCTTTTATTGCACTTGAATATGCTATAGAACATTTAGTTCCTATAGTTATTGCCACAACTGGTTTTACCTCTATTCAAGAAGCAAAAATCGAAGAATTTTCGGAAGCCATCCCCATATTCAAATCTTCTAATATGTCATATGGCATTAAAACTTTTTCCAAAATAGCTTCTTTTTTAGCTCAAAAGCTCAAAAATGTAGATATAGAAATTATAGAAAAGCATCATAGAAATAAATCAGATTCTCCAAGTGGTACAGCACTAATGATAGCTGATGAAATAAACAAAAATTGTAATGGAGAATATTCCTATGCTTTTAATAGAGTTAACCATCCACGAATAGACAATAATGAAATTGGCTTTTCTTCTATTAGAGGAGGAAATTTAGTTGGAGAACATACCGTTCTATATTTAGGCAAAAATGAAACTATAGAAATTACTCACACTGCTCATTCCAGAAATATATATGTTGAAGGAGCTCTCCACGCTGCTAAATTTATTATCACTAAGAAAAATGGACTATACAGTATGAATGACTTAGACTAATTAAAGTGACAAAAACGCGAGCTTTAAATTTTATATATTTAAAGCTCGCTATTGTTTTATATTTTTATTTTGTAGCTGTTTCCTCTACTGGATAAACGCTAACTTGTTTTTTGTCTCTTCCTAATCTTTCAAATTTAACTCTTCCAGTAACTTTAGCATATAAAGTATCGTCACTTCCTATACCAACGTTTGTTCCTGGATGAAATTTTGTGCCTCTTTGTCTTACTAAGATATTTCCAGCTGGAACTATTTGTCCATCTGCTCTTTTAAGACCTAAACGTTTTGATTCACTATCTCTACCGTTTTTAACACTACCTTGACCTTTCTTATGAGCCATTTATCTCAACTCCCTTCGGTTTTTGATTTTCTTATTAAAACTCCTATTTTAATATATTTTTTCTTAAGCTTTAGCAGTTTCTTTTTTAGCTGTTGTAGCTGTTTTCTTTTCTGCTGACTTTGCTTCTGCTTCAGCTTTTACTTCTGCTTTTTCAGTAGCTGTTTTTATTTTTGTAATCTCAACCTTTGTATATGGTTGTCTATGTCCTTGAGTTCTTCTGTAGTTCTTTTTAGCTTTGTATTTGTATACTAAAATCTTCTTTCCTTTTCCATGAGAAACTACTTTTCCCTCAACTTTAACACCTTTTACATAAGGAGCTCCTACTTCTACTTTTTTGTCATCAGATACTAAAACTACATTATCAAATGTAACTTTTTTACCTTCTTCAACATCTAATTTTTCGAAGAATACTACATCTCCTTCTGCTACTTTGTATTGCTTTCCACAGCTTTCAATTATTGCGTACATTATATGTACACCTCCTCTTTATATGTATACTCGCTAAGCATAAAATACAAGGCAGTTAGCTCAAACTAACATTTAGTTGCCCGACCCAGGCGGCTTACGAGTAATAATTTTACCACAATTTTCTATTCTTGTCAATACCTATTCAAACGTTAAATTTGCAGGAAATCTCCATTTGTGTTACAATTCACGGCTTGTCTATTGCTATTTACAAATACACAGCAAGGACAACATTTTCTAAAAAGTACGAGAATATGGAATGGAATGTGATTTGAGTATAGAAATTCTAAGAAAATTTTGGCAAACGAATCTCGAACCCCTTTGAGGGCGCTGCCAAAATTTCTCCTAGAATTTCTACGAAAATCAGCTTGACCGACATATTCGAGCTACTTTTTAGAAAATGTTGTTTCTTGCCATATTAATGTAATTAGCAAGCCGTGAATTGTAACATAGATGCTACTTTCTTAACGCCCATATCATAGCCTTATCCACATTTCTTCCTAATGCTCCTTCTAAAGCTCTTTTGTATAAATTTAATTGTACCCTATACTTTTCTTCTAATTTACTTACATCTCCATCTGGTACATAATCTGTTTTATAATCTACTAGTATTAATTTTCCATCTTTATCTATGTAATACAAGTCTATTATTCCTTGCACTAATATCATCTCATCTTCTGATGCCTCGTCGTAAATCTCTTGCGCTGGAATTTGTATATAAAATGGCTCTTCTTTATGTATTTCTTGTGCTTGCTTTAACTCTTGCCATAGCTCAGATTTAGTATATTTTAATAATAAATCTACACTTATACTATTAGCTTCCTTTTCAGAAATAATATGTTTATCCTGTAAATTCTTTATAAACTCTTTTAAATCATCCTTTGTATATTCCTTTTTCTCATCCAATTTTTGCACGCATAAATGCATTAAAGTACCCTTTTGTGCTGCTGTTAATGTTTGAACTTTTTCTAAAAATTTTGGCTTAGCTGTTAGTATACTATTTTCTTCATTGCTTAGCCCTGAGTTTAATTCTTCATCTTTTTTGTGTTCCACATTATTTATTATTCTTTCTCCATACAACAGTTCTTCTTTCTTTTCTTTAAAATTATTATCGTTAACTTTTTTTCTTGCCATTTTTATTAAGTCGTCTATGTCTTTATCCGCTTCCATCTCTTTTAGCTTTGTTACAGACGTTTTTGTTGGTATCCTAGATGACGCTATATTTTTATATTTCCATTTTAATATTTTTTCTATCTTCTTTTCATCTTCTTTTGCTTTTTCGGTTGTACTAACTTCTTTTGCCTTTTCTCTTATATTTTTTTCAATATCCACTATCTCATTTTCTTCTTTTTTTATTTGTTTTATTAATTCTTCTTTTTCATATGTGCGTAACTCAATAATATTTTTAATACCTTTTTCTTTGTTGTATTCATATACAAGTTCTAGCCAATCTAGGTATGACATATATCTTTGTACTGCATTTTTGTTTATTTTAGATATTGTCATTCCTAACCCTTGTGGCTCTTCTAAAGAATTTTGATACTCTTTATTTTTATATATTTCAAGTATTTGTCTTTTATCTTTTAAATCCTTTTCCAAATCCTTACTCATTCCAGTTATTATGAGTTTTTCCTTTGCTCTAGTTAGTGCAACATACAGTACTCTCATCTCTTCCGAAAAGTTTTCTATTTCATACTTAATTTTAATTGCTTCTCTAGTTAATGTATTATATTCAATTTTTTCCTTAGTATCAATAAATTTTACCCCAAACCCTATATCTTGGTGAAGTAAAATAGGTCCTTTTAAATCCTGCATATTAAATTGTTTACCTGCTCTAGCCAAAATAACTACTGGAAACTCTAAACCTTTACTCTTATGTATGCTCATTATTCTGACCACATTATCGTTTTCACCAATTATCTTTGCAGATGTAGCATCCCCACTATTAGTGTTTACCTTATCAATAAAAGTTATAAAATTATATAATCCCTTAAAACTTGCTTTTTCATATTGTTTTGCTTTTTCAAATAGTAATTTCAAATTTGCCTGCCTTAAATTTCCATTAGGAAGTAATTTTACATAATCATAAAATCCAGTGTCTAAATAAATATGCCAAATAAATTCATTTAAAGGAATGTATTTTTCTTCTTCTTTCCATTTTTCAATTTCTGAAATTGCATACTCTATTTTCGCTCTCAATTCATTATTTACACTAAGTTTAGCTTTTATCATAGATTCATAAAATGAGCATGTTCTATCTTTTAATCTAATCTGTATCAGGTCATTGTCAGTAAATCCAAAAATATTTGACCTAAGTATTGTGACAAGTGGTATATCTTGCATTGGATTATCTATTACTTTAAGTAATGCCATTATTGTTTGAACTTCCATTGACTCAAGATATGTACTCGAGCTATCACTAAAAACAGGTATATTTAATTCCGAAATTTCTTTCTCATAAATTGGAGCATATGCAGTCGTAGCTCTTAGCAAAACACATATATCTTTTGCCATAATTTTCCTATAACCTCTTTTTTTATCAAATACCTGATAGTCACTTTGTAACATTTCTTGAATTTTTTTAGCAACAAATCTTGCTTCTAATACAGTATCTTCTATTCTTTCTTCTTCGTTTTCTTCCTGTTCCTCTTGTTGTAGCTCATCTTCTTGATTAGCTACAAAATAGTCTTCCTCTTTTTCTTTTAAATCTATTATATGTAATTCTGCAATTCCCTCATAATTGATTTTTTCTTCTGGCTTAGGATAATTAGCACCATAATTCAAATACTCTTCTTTGTTATATTCTACATCTCCGAGTTTTTTGCTCATTATATTTTCGAATACCAAATTAGTAATGTCAAGCACACTTTCTCTACTTCTAAAATTCTTAAAAAGTTGAATTTTTAGTCCTTTGCTATTTTCATTTAAATTACTTTTCATATCATATTTTTCATATTTTTCTAAGAATAGTTCTGGTCTTGCTTGTCTAAATTTATATATACTTTGTTTAACATCTCCAACCATGAAAATATTGTTTCCCCTTGAAATACTTGTTAAAATTTTTTCTTGAACTAAGTTACTATCCTGGTACTCATCAATTAATATCTCTTCAAATTTATTAGTATATTTTTTTGCCACCTCTGTTTTTTGACCATCTTCCTTAACTAAAATTTTTAATGCAAAATGTTCAATATCGTTAAAATCTATTATATTTTTCTCTTTCTTTTCTATTGCAAATTTTGAAAAAAATTCAAGTATTAAATTTCGTAATTTACTTAAAATTCCATACATTGCATAAATATCTTCATTGGCTTCCCTTGATGTATATTGCAGAATTATTTTTTTATAATCCTCTTTTACATCATCACGTACTTTTTGTGTAATATCTTTAAGTTCTAAATCTATGTTTTTAACATTTGGCCATCTTCCCCATGAAACGTTTCTCATTGTTTCATAGGCTAAATCCCAACTTTCATAATTTATACTATTCAAATTGTTTATATTGTCTTGTAACAATGATGATACTTTCTCAAGTTCACTAAATTTTAATGTATCTTTTTTTGCTTTTTCCAATTGGATTACTAGGTTTTCAACTTTTTCTCTCACATTATCTAATATAATTCTCCCCCATACTGTTTTTGCAAAATCTTCTTCTACATCTATGTTAAACTCTTCAACTTTATCTTTTAACCATTTTTCTGGGAATGGATTACTTTGTATATATTTATATATATTTAAAATAATTTTCTGCAATTTTCCATCATCTTTATAATCTGTATATGCTTCTAAAAGAGTCAAAAAGTCCTCATCATTATCCATATACTTTTGCTCAAAAATTTTTTCTAATACATCAGATTTTAGCATTTCTATTTCTGATGTATCTCCAATTCTAAAATTAGCCGAAGTATCTATTTCGTAAAAATTATTGCGTATTACATCTAAGCAAAATGAATGTATTGTACATATACTAGCTTTATTTAAAAGATTAATCTGACGCTGAAGATTAACAGAATCTGGATTTTCTTCAAGCTTTTTATATATTGCATCTAAAATTCTTTCTCTCATCTCACTTGCAGCTGCATTTGTAAAAGTAACTACCAATATTTTATCAATGTCCACATTCTCATTTATAACTTTATTTATTATACGCTCAACAAGCACGGCTGTTTTACCACTACCGTGCTGCTGCCGCAACTAAAATATTATTACCTTTTTCGTAAATTGCTTGTTTTTGTTCATCTGTCCAGTCCATTCTTCTCTCCTTTACACTTGGTTTCATCCTTTTTGTCAATTTTTCTTTACACCTATGGCACACCTTCTGTCTTCTGGCTTGGTGTCTGTGTTACCTTCTCTAAGTAATCTCTTATTTTTTCAAATTTGAAAATTCTTTCTATTTCTCCTAATACGTACAAATATACATAGTGTCTCCCTCAAATACAATTTGTTCATCTGAGTATGCATTCCAATCTTTTCCAGCAAAATATGTATTATAAATTTTTTCTGTCATATTGGCTCTTTCAAAATCTCTGCCACAATAATAGTTTAATGCTTCAATTATGCAATAATAATTATCAAATGCTCTTTGTCCAAATGATGAAAATTTTTTGTTCCAACCATAATGATAATCTCTATGATTTGCATCTCTATAATAAGCAACTTTGTTAACAGTATTTCCTGATTCTTTTTCGTATTCTTCTATTCTATATTTTATTGTCATTCCCATATTCGCATCTATTTTGTTTCCTGCTATATGTGTTAAATATATTTGTATAGTATTAACTGCATTAAATGCAAAAAACACAACTATAACTGTCGAAATTATATACTCAAAAACTTTCTTTTCATATTCTATAGACAATAAATATATAAATGACATACCTATTATTGCTCCAACTGACATAGCCATTCTTGGCTCCATTGATGGACTACTCATAAAAAATACTGGCACTATACAAATTCCCAATGCAAATATTAATATTATAAAATAAATTAAAATGTTCTTACCCTTGTTTTTTGAAGCCAATATTAACACTATTGAAATCGCAATAAATATTAGAATTATTCCTTTTGGCCACAAATTGAAATATGTAAGTAGTGTTCTATTTAAAACATAGCTTAGTAGCAATCCTGCATTTTGTAAATTGTTAAATACACCTCCTGCAATTCTTGTCTGTGCTCCTCCCAATAGTGCATTTATTATATAAATGCTAAGTACATTTATTAAATATGAAATTACTATAATTACACATGAGAGCAATATTTGCCTTATTATTTCCTTTATAGTTTTTTTGTTTTTGTCAATAAATAGAAATAAAATTGTTAGTGGTAAAAATATATTTACTGCCCCCTGATAGCAAAATGTAGCTATTATTACTAAAATTATTGATTTTATATGTTTGTATCTATCATTGCTTGTAAATGTTCTTGCCGCCATTATACTTAAAAATACACTTAGGCACATAACACTACATTCTGCATATAACAAATACTCAAGTGACATGCAATTAAAAATTAATATAAAACCTGCCATTATTACCAATGCTGTTTTTAATGTATTATTTAATTTTAGCTTTTCATCTACAGTTTTGTATATATAATAGATTGAAAATGAAGCAATAATTACTGCCAATATTTCCATTAATACAATAAATATTTCAAATGGCAAATGCAAAAATCCTGCTATATACATTACTAAAGTGGAAACAACCCTTGCATCTTTTAAGAAATATTGTGAAGGATATTCAAAATATCCCAAATCCATTAAATTATATGTATCTGACGCTATATGAAATTGTAGCATTGGACTGCATATTATAATGCACAATAATAATATGATTCCAAAAATTATAAATTGTTTTTGATGTTTTTTTAGTTTTTCTAAAACTTTATCCTTTTTTCCAAAAGTATTATTTTCCATTTTTTCTACATTTACGGTATTTTTTAGCATAATTCATTTAATTCCTTTCATATTTTTGTCATATTATATCAATATAAAAATACATTTTCAAGTCAAACCATTTATATTTCCAGACAATATGTTACAGGATGTTACAATTCACGGTATGCCTATTTACATTTATAGTGCAAGAAACAACATTTTATAAAAAGTAGCTCGAATATGTCGGTCAAGCTGATTTTCGTAGAAATTCTATGAGAAATTTTGCATGCGACCTTGGGAAGGGTTCGAGATTCGTTTGCCAAAATTTTCTTAGAATTTCTATACTCAAATCACATTCCATTCCATATTCTCGTACTTTTTAGAAAATGTTTTTCTTGCTGTATATTTATAAATGTAAATAGGCATACCGTGAATTGTAACCACAGGATAATGTTTTTTGCAAATTTATCTTAAGAAAAATTAACCCATTATCCTGTAACAACAAATGTTTACAGTATATTGTAAATCTATTTTACATACAATTCTGGATCTACATATTCACTGTTTTTTAATATTTCAAAATGTAAATGAGACTCATCGGCTATTTCAAATGTTGCTGTATTTCCAACTGTTCCTATAGTTTGTCCCTTCTTTACTTTTTCTCCCTCTTCTATAAATTCGGCTGTTAACAAATTTGAATATACACTAGAAAAACCATTAACATGTTCAATTACTACAGTAAGCCCATATCTTGGGTCATTTTTTATAGATTTTACTGTTCCTGCTTCTGCTGATTTAACTACTGTTGTTTTTTCTGCTGCAATATCAATTCCATTATGTGTAATCCATTCATCTAATGTTGGTGAATACACTAAACTTTCCTTTGCATATTCTCTTATTATTTCTCCTTCAACAGGCATTGCAAATTCAGGGTCTTTAATTTCTTCTTCCTTCTTTTCTTCTTTTACAACTTTATTTTCTTTTTTTGTCTCGTTTACAGACTTACTCTCAACTTTACTTGTATTTATAGCATATTTTGTACTATCATCATCACTTTGGCTATTATTCGCAACTTCGTTTGTTATTTCATTTGATTGCACACTATTTTCTTCATCTTGCATCTCATTTACCGTTCTTCCCATCTGGCTACTAGTTTCTTCTATTGTGTTTGTATTATAATCATCAATTATTGATGTATTGTATTTTGCAATTTCAGATTCATGTTCTTTCCCGCTTCCCAGAATGAAAATAGCTATAAATGCAATTACAGATAATGATAAAATTCCTCCCGCAATGTATAATACCCTTTTGATGTCCATTTCACTTTTATTATAACCTCTTCTTTGTCTATTCATAAATCATACCTCCAAAACTTTATTTACCTTAAGTATTTACATTTTTGAGAAATTTATACAATTTTTTTGTTACTATTTTATATTATTTGTTTTTCTATTTCTTATCTAGGCAAATATGTATGTTTTAAATTTTATTCTAAGCCCTTAATGTAAAAATTAACAAATTTACAAACTTGTAGACGGAAGATATGTGAAGTATTTTCACATATCTTCAATCTCCACATTAGTATAGTAATGGTGAATTATATCCTCATAAGTTTTCCCTTGTTTAGCCAAACTATCTGCTCCTGTCTGACTCATTCCCACTCCATGTCCATATCCAATTACTTCAAATTTAATGTTTTCATTCTCCACAGTAACTTTGAAATTAGCTGACCTTAATCCAAATATATTTCTGACTTCCACTCCAGATAATTCTAAGTTACCTATTTTTATAGTTTTTACTCTATTACCCTCTGTATAATCTTTAATCTTTATGCAATCATCTTTTGAAAAATCAATCTCAAAATCGCTATGTAACTCTTTTATTTTTTCTTCAAATTCTTCTTTTGAAAAACTAGCTTCTGAACTGTATTGACTATATGCATCTTCTCCAGAAGTTGCCACTGTTTGTAAATATGGATATCCGCTTCCTCCCCATACATTTACTGGAGTTTCTGTTTCACCTCCACTATTAGAATGAAAGAACGCATTAATTGGTTGTCCGTTGTAAGTTATTATTTTTCCCTGAGTACTATTTACTGCATTTACAATTTTATTCCAATTTTCTTCCCTTTCACTTTCTTTCCATTTTGATTTTCTTTCTTCTTGAGAAATCCATGCTTGACAACATGTAGAATTATCACATATATCGCAATCTCCATGTTTGCCATCATTATTTACAATTTTATATATTGTATAAGTCCTTGCGACTACTGCTTGTGCCTTTAGCGCCTCTTCTTCAAAAGATGCAGGCATTTCAGCAGATACAACCCCATACAAATATGTATCTAAATCTATTTCTTCTGTTTCATTCGTTTCAGTATGAAGTAATTTTATTTTATTATATTTCTTATAATCATATGTAGATTTTTGTATATCATTTTCTAATTTTTCAGTATTCTCATTGTCAACTATGTTTTCATTGACTGTACCTTGCGAATATGTTCTTTGAGCAAATTCCTTAGTGAACACTATTGGAATTGAAAAACATATGCATATCAAGGCTATCATATAAATAAATATTCTTTTCATTATAAAATTCATTCCTTTTTAGATTAACTAAGTCAGCAAATAATTGCTTTTTTAGCTAGGCAAATGAGCAAGAAAACTGTTTTTGCACATCGAGAATTTTCGTAGCAAAGTTTAACAACGCTAAAATACAATTATTTTTTGGTGTTAAGCTATAATTGCATCATTTCCCAGCCTTCTCTTCATAATTTCCAGTGCTCTTCTTTCTATTCTCGATACTTGTACTTGATTAATATTCATAATTTTTGACACTTCAGTCTGTGTCTTTCCTCTATAATATCTCAGCAATATAACTTGCTTTTCCCTATCATTTAATTTTTCTAACAAATCTAGTATTGCAACTTTATTTATTATCATGTTTTGTTCATCTACACCTGTACTAATTTTATCTGCTATATTAAGTCCTTCATTATCATTAGCCTCTTCATCATATATTGAATTTATTGGAATTTTGCTCTCCATTGCCACAATAATCTCTTCTTTTGCCACATTAAGCTCTTTTGCCATTTCTTCTATTGTAATTTCTTTTCCTTCTCTTATATACTCTTTTTGAAGTTCTGATATTTTATAGCCTAAATCTTTAATACTTCTACTTATTTTTATTGGTCCTTCTGTTTGTATGTATCTTTTAATTTCTCCTAATATATATGGCACAGCATATGTTGACAATCTTACATCAAAACTAGTATCAAACTTTTTTATTGCTCTCATAAATCCCATTGCAGCTATTTGATATAAATCATCTAGTTCATAACCTCTATCCTTGAATCTTCTTACAATGCTCCAAATAAGTCCATTGTTGTCCTTTATAAGCTTTTCCATAGATTCTTTATTTCCATTCTGAGCATCCACTATATCTTCTACTTTGTTTTCATACAAACTGTTTTCTAGCACCTAGCCCACTCCTCCTATGCTTGCAAAATCATTATCTTCTACATCAACTAAATGCTTCTTTATTTTCTTCTTCATTATTACTTTTGTTCCTAAACCATATACAGAATCAATTTCTACTTCGTCCATAAAACTTTCCATAATTGTAAATCCCATACCAGACCTTTCCAAATTCGCCTTTGTTGTATATAAAGGCTTACGTGCAAGCTCAACATTTTCAATACCTCTACCTGTGTCAGACACCTCTATCTCTATAGTATTTTTTATAATCCTAGCCCTAATCTTAATAATCCCCTCACAATCTTCGTACCCATGAATAATACAATTCGTCACAGCCTCAGATACAGCAGTCTTTATATCTGCCAGTTCTTCAATTGTCGGATCTAAACTAGAGGCAAAAGCCGCAACAGTAATTCTAGCAAAAGCCTCATTACTGGATTTACTCAAAAATTCCAATTTCATTTCATTATCATACATTTTCCTTTCCTCCTCCATTGATAAATGCTTCAATTTTTTCACTTGTGGCTACTTCTTTTTTATCAACTTTTTTCACTTTAAAAGTATCCACTTCTGTCACTTTTATTTTACACTTTAGAAGTGTCCCTTTTGTCAAGTCCCATCAACCTGCCATTGGTATAATCTTATTTATACCGCTCATTTCGAGTATTCTTCTTACAGTTTGACTTATATTAATAATCTCTAAACTTCCCCCTATAAGTTTCATCATCTTATATCTTCCTATAATCATCCCTATTCCCGCACTGTCCATAAAAGAAACCCTACTAAAATCAAATATAGTTTTTCTAGGCATATATCTTGTAATTTCATCATCAACTTTCCTCCTTA
>CALXWQ010000023.1 GCA_944392435.1 uncultured Clostridia bacterium | reverse complement strand
ACCCCAATTGCTTGTTTTACAACACTGTGGAGGTCGTTACAAAGCTATCATCTGGTGGATAAACATACTCATCAGTAGGAGCATCTACCTGATTTATTTTGTCGACTTCGACAATCGGCATTTCGCCATAATAATCTCCTTTGGTTATTGTTCCTTCAACTTCAACCCAGCAGCCATCTTCAAAATTACTTGCTATTGTAGAATGACACAAGAAACCTACTACAACTGTTTGAAAGTCAGAGGAAACTATCATATTTCTAGCTAAAACAAATTGCTCATCTGTAAAGTCATATAGTCTATAAACATAACCAATAAATTTAATCTTTTGGCCAACATAGGTATCAATGTCATTATGAACATTTTGAAGTACATTTGTATAATTTTGAGTATTTAATTCATAAACTGTATCACTGCTTGCTAAATATCCATCATTTGTTTTGAAAAAATTATTGAAAATTACTCTATAACAAATAAATGCAGTCAAAATTAAAATGATGACACATAGTAGTCCTAGCAAAATCTTTGCAGTTTTATTTCCATTAATTTTAAAGTTAAAAACAAACATATATATACCCCTCTATAAATTTTTATTTATATAAGTTTATTTCTAAAAAAAGAAAATATGATTGACAAACTATTATTTTTAGTATATAACAAAAATTGTGATATTGAAAAAAGGAATGGAAAAAATGAATAAATCAAATAATTTAACTACCAAAAAAATATTAATTTTTACGATTTTTTTAATTGTTGTCATTATAATAGCTATTTATTTTTAATACTTAATGGAAAAAAAGATAAAGATATTTCAAATAATAATGTTATAACAAACGTAAATAACATGCATCTTAAGGCAATATATAGTATGATTACTGCATAAAGAAAAGCTATTCAATAAATTTTGATTATTAGAAGAGTCTTCGCTCTAGTGGAAGCTCTTCTATTTTGCTAAAAACCATTATCTAGCGACAAAATAGAATACAAATCTTTCAAACTATGAGACATTGACTTAAACTTTATTATATAGTATAACTTTAGATATAATGGAAAAAAGGGTGATTTTATGTTATTGGAACTAAAAGATGTATCTAAGTTCTACTATGGAAAAAATACAGTTGCAAGTGGTATTACAAAAATAAATGTAAAATTTGATATTGGGGAATTCGTGGCAATCACAGGAGAGAGCGGAAGTGGAAAATCTACATTATTAAATGTACTTTCTCGGATTAGATACTTATGAGGAAGGAGAAATGTACATAAATGGAGAGGAAACATCAGGATATACAGAAAAAGATTTTGAGAATTATAGAAAAAAATATATTGGAAACATTTTTCAAAATTTCAATTTGGTAAATAGTTATACAGTTTATCAAAATATTGAATTAGTGCTTTTAATAAATGGGTATAAAAAAAGCAAAATAAAAAAGCAAATATTAAAAGTAATTGATGAAGTAGGATTAACAAAATATAAAAATACAAAAGTGTCAAAATTATCTGGAGGGCAAAAACAAAGAGTTGCAATAGCAAGAACTTTAATAAAAGACACCCCTATTATTGTCGCAGATGAACCTACAGGGAACCTGGATAGTCAAACAGCTAATAATATTATTGAGCTTTTACATAGAGTTGCAAAGGATAAACTTGTTGTGGTTGTAACACATAATTATAACCAGATTGAAAAATATGCAACGAGAAAAATAGTTATGCACGATGGAAAAATAATTGAAGATAAGAAGGTAGAACAAGAAAAAATAACAGAAATGCAAAGCAATGAAAATCTAAGTATAAATACTAATGCAGATACACAAGGAGGCATACACTTTGAATTTTCCTCAATTTCCAAAGCACAAAACAAAAAGAAAAATATTGGTTATCTAAGTAGATTTAGACTTGGAATAAGAAATGCATTCAATATAAAAATTAAATTCTTATTGCTATTTATTGTATTTCTATTTATTACAGTATCAGTACTTGCAGGATATGCATCTCTAAAAAAGCAAGAGTATGAGATGAGTAATTCTGGATATAATAATTATTTTTCAGATACCAGTGATAAAAGAATTATAATAAAGAAAAAGAATAATTCTGAGATAAACGATAAAGATTATAAAAAGATTGAACAAATATCTAATATAGATTATATAGTTAAAGCTGATTTAATATTAGATGAACAGGTAAGTATTGAAGGAGATGGTGTCAATTTATTTGGCGATTTGAAACCTCTAGAAATTTTCGACAAGACACTTACCTATGGAAGAATGCCAACAAAAGAAAATGAAGTGCTAGTATATGGAAATGAAGACAACTATTATTTTTCTAACATTGAAGAAAAGCTATTAAATGCTAAGTGTCATATAAAAAATAATTCAGGATACGAAATAGCAGATAACATAAAGATTGTTGGAGTTGCATTAAGTAAGTCAAACGAATTTATGACTCCTGTTATATATATTAGTAATAAAGTGGCTGATGAAATGACTAAAAATATAGTAATGTATTCTAGTACAGTTACAACTGAATATGAGAATAAAATATTAGAAGTAGTGGGTTCACAGTACAAGGTTGAACCAAATGAAAATGTGCCAAATGGATATGCGTACGTTTCAAGAGATATGAATAATCTATCTAAAAATGGATATTGTGTAGGAGATACTTTAAAGATAAGTGTTGAGAATATGTATTTTAAAGAAATTTTGGAAGTTGAAATAGATAGAACATATGTCAAAGATAATTTTGAGTACTTAATTGGAGAATCGGATTATGATTTTAATAATGGAAAAATATATGTGAATCAAGATGAATTCGAACAGCTATTTAAAAAAGGCAATTACCAAAGCAGTGCCTATATAAAAGATGTAGAAGAGTTAGATAATACATTAAACGAGCTTGATAAAAATGGCTTTAAAACATTATATGTAAAAGATTGTTTACAAAGTTATAATGGTGATTATGCTCAAATTATAAAGACAATAAATGTTATAGTAATGATAGTTGTAGCAATTATATTATTCTTTATATCATACTTTATTATAAAAATAATACTAAAATCAAGGAATGTGTACTTTTCTACTATTAGGATATTGGGCGCAACAAGGAAAAATGCAAAAAGCCTACTAAAAATTGAGTTGTTTACAATTTTGAATATAGCCTTTATTAGTGTGATTGCAGTAGTGAATTTAGTTAATAACAAAATTATAATTAATGAAAGTATATATGAACTATTATCCTTTTTAAAGATAAGTGATTTTATTATTGTGTATATATTGCTAGTGATAATTTCAATTTTAATTGCAGATACATATGCAAAGAAATTATTTAAAAAATCGGCAATGAACACATATAGAGATGAGGAGGTGTAGTTTATGATTAAATTAGATAGGGTAAATAAGTATTTTAATAGATTTAAAAGAAATCAAATCCATGTAATTAATAAAACAAGTTTAGAGTTTGGAAACACTGGACTTGTAGCTATTTTAGGTAATTCTGGTTCACGGTAAGACTACACTTTTAAATGCAATAAGTGGACTAGATAAGGTAAATAGCGGAAAAATTTATATAAATGGCAAGCGAATTACTAGGAAAAGAAGTGGAAAAGTTGATAAAATAAGAAACTTAAATATAGGATATATTTTTCAAAACTACAATCTAATAAATAATTTGACTGTTTTTGAAAATGTTGCACTTGCACTTAAAATGAGTGGTGTAAAGAACAAAGAAGAAATAAAGAAAAGAGTTAATTATTTATTAAATGAACTTGGAATATACAAATATAGAAATAGATATGCTAATATGATTTCAGGAGGAGAAAAACAAAGGGTTGCTATCGCAAGAGCATTAGTCAAAAATCCCAATATTATAATCGCAGATGAGCCAACAGGAAATTTAGATAGCAAAAATTCATTAGAAATAATGAACATAATCAAATCTATTTCTAAAAGTAAATTAGTAATTTTAGTTACACATGAAAGGGATTTAGCAGAATTCTACGCTTCAAGAATTATAGAAGTTGTTGATGGCAAGGTCGTAAATGATAGGTCAAATGAACATAATGATAAGTTGGATTATAGATTAGAAAATAAGATATATTTAAAAGAATTTGAAAATGTTGAATCTCTAAGCAAAGATGATATAGAAGTTAAGATTTATTTAGATAAAAAAGAAAAATTAGATGTAAAACTTGTTGTAAAAAATGGCAATTTATACATAGAAGCCAAAGAACACAAAGTAGAGGTTGTAGATGACAATTCTTCAATAGAATTTGTAGATGATTATTACAAGAAAATTTCTAAAGAAGAATATGAGAAATATCAATTCAAATTTGAGGATATAATAAACAAGAAGTATAAAAAGAGATATACTTCAATATATAATCCATTTACATTATTAATGGATGGATTTAAAATGATATATAATTACTCTATTTTAAAGAAGTTGCTGTTACTAGGATTTGTGGCATCTTCAATGTTTGTACTATATGCTGTAAGCAATATAATGGGAGTTACAGAAATAAAAGATGAGAAGTTTGTAACAAGAAACAAGGATTATCTTACTGTTATAGATGATGATATAAAAGTACAAGACTACCTAAAATATGAGAAATTAGATTTTGTAAATTATATAATACCAGGAGATACTCAAATACAGTTTCAGGTAAATTATGATGATTATTATCAAACAGATAATGCATTTGATCTATTCACTGCATCACTTACAAATATAGATATTATTGATGAGAGGGCTTTAGTATTGGGGAGAATGCCAAAGAACAAATATGAAGTAGTAGTGGATAGAAAGGTTTTGGACGATTTAATTTATTCTAGTTTGAACAATGCAAGAGAAGCTGGAATTAATAAAATAGAAGATTACTTAAATAGAGAAATTATTGTCAATACTTTAACTATGGAGCAAAGCAAAATAAAAATGAAGAGTCTTAAAATCGTTGGCATTTGTGACCTTGGAACACCATCAATTTATATGGATAAAAATATTTTTATAAACGTTTTGGCAAATGCACAAGCAGGAAATCCATATGCTGGTATAGTTATAAGTGATACAGAAATAAATAATTATCTATCTCATAAGATATATGATGTGGAACTTGCCAAAGATAAAATAGAACTTACAAAGGGAAGAATGCCAAAGAATGATTATGAGATAATTATAAATGAGATGAATAAATATGATATGGAACTTAATAAAACAATAAAAGATGAGATAAATGGAAATAAGCTAAAGGTTGTTGGATACTATGATAGTAAAGAAAATATAAATGACTTTTTTACTACCAATAATACAATCAAGTACAAAGTAATACAAGATAGCAAAAATATGTCAATATATCCCAAAGACAAAGTAAAGACCATAAACTATTTTAATGGAATAGGCAAGTATATAGAAGATACATATAATAAGGACAGAGAAAGATATATTGCATCAAATAAGGATGCTATAATTTCAAGTGTGATACTTGCTAGTATAATATTGGCAATTTCGCTAATTGAAATATTTTTGATGATGCGTTCATCTTTCCTATCAAGGGTAAAAGAAGTAGGCATTTTAAGAGCAATTGGACTTAAGAAAATTGATATATATAAAATGTTTTTAGGAGAAATAATTGCAATAACAACTGTAACAGCCATCCCAGGATTACTTATCATGGCAAATATTATAAATGGATTGCAGATGATACCATATTATCAAGATCAATTTATACTTAATTTTGGTGTAATATGCATTAGTGTACTGATAATTGTTGTGTTTAATATAATTGTTGGCTTATTGCCAGTATTTAATGTAATTAGAAAAACACCTGCACAGATTTTGAGTAGAAATGATGTGGATTAGAATTACTAGATAATGACCTTGAATAGAATTTAGGCATATATGTGTTGTAAATTTTGAAACATACATATTACCTAGATGAAAAAATCGAAAAATATTACCAAGTAACAGATTAAAAGAAAAAATCTCTAAAATAGGTTGCGAATTTTTTCAAAAAGTGATATAGTATGATAGAAAATTTATTAACATAAGAAAGGAAGAAAAGCGATGGGCTTATTTAAAACATATAGTGAGAAAGAAGTAAAAAGAGTTCAGCCATTAGTAAAGAAAATTAATGATTTAGAACCAGAAATGGAGAAACTATCTGATAAAGAATTAAGAGGTAAGACAGATGAGTTTAAAGGAAGATTAGAAAAAGGTGAAACATTAGATGACTTATTGCCAGAGGCTTTTGCAGTAGTTAGAGAGGCTGCTAAAAGAGTTTTAGGAATGAGACATTTTGATGTACAATTAATTGGTGGTATTATCTTACATCAAGGAAGAATTGCTGAGATGAAAACTGGTGAGGGAAAAACTTTAGTTGCAACACTTCCAGTGTACCTAAATGCATTAACAGGAAAAGGTGTTCATGTTATTACAGTTAATGATTACCTAGCCAAAAGAGATAGTGAATGGATGGGTAAAGTATATAAATTCTTAGGATTGACAGTAGGTTTAGCAATCGCTGGAATGAATCCAAGAGATAAACAAAAAGCCTATGCATGTGATGTTACATATGGAACAAATAATGAATTTGGTTTTGATTACCTAAGAGACAATATGGTTATATATAAAGACCAATTAGTACAAAGAGAATTAAACTATGCTATTGTCGATGAGATTGATAGTATTTTAATTGATGAGGCTCGTACACCACTTATCATATCTGGTAGAGGAGCACAATCTTCAGATTTATATAAAAAAGCTGATAATTTTGTTAGAAAATTGACACCTAAAGTTATTGTAGAGGAAGATGTAAAAGATTTTGATCAAGCAGAGGATAATGAAAAATACGATTATATAGTAGATTTAAAGGCAAAAGCTGCATCACTTACTCAAAAAGGTATTAAGAAAGCTGAGCAAGAGTTTGGCCTAGAAAACTTTAATGATATTGAAAACTCTGAAATAGTTCATAATGTAAATCAAGCTTTACGTGCTCACGGAATTATGAAAAAGGATATCGACTACATCGTAAAAGATGGAGAAGTATTAATTGTTGACGAATTCACAGGACGTATTATGTATGGAAGAAGATACAATAATGGTCTTCATCAAGCTATTGAAGCAAAAGAGCATGTTAAAATTGCTGATGAGTCAAAGACATTGGCTACAATAACATTCCAAAATTATTTTAGAATGTATGATAAACTATCTGGTATGACTGGTACTGCTATGACAGAAGAAGATGAATTTGAGGAAATATACAAGTTAGATGTTGTAGAAATTCCTACAAATAAGCCAATGATTAGAATAGACCATCATGACATTATATATAAAAATGAAAATGCTAAATTTAGAGCAGTTATAGAAGATATTAAAGAAAGCCATAAGAAAGGTCAACCAGTTCTAGTTGGTACTGTATCTATTGAGAAATCTGAAAAATTGAGCAAGTTATTAGATAAAGAACACATTCCACATGAAGTGTTAAATGCTAAGTCTCATGAAAAAGAGGCTGCGATAGTAGCTCAAGCTGGTAAATATGGTGCTGTAACAATTGCTACAAACATGGCAGGTCGTGGTACTGATATTATGCTTGGAGGAAATAGCGAATTCTTAGCAAAACAAGAAATGAAAAAACTAAGATATTCTCCAGAACTAATTGAGCAATCTACTGCATTTAATGAGACTGATGATGAAGAAATACTAAATGCTAGAAAGAAATATAAAGAATTAGAGGAAAAATTTGACAAAGAAATCCAAGAAGAAAAGAAGAAAGTTCTCGAAGTTGGCGGACTAAAAATAATAGGTACAGAAAGACATGAATCAAGAAGAATTGATAACCAGTTAAGAGGACGTAGTGGTCGTCAAGGTGACCCAGGTGAATCAAGATTTTACATTGGTCTAGATGATGACTTAATGAAAATCTTTGGTGGAGACATGATTACTAGAGTATACAACACTTTAGGCGCAGATGAAAATATGCCAATTCAAGCAAAGATGTTATCTAAAGCAGTTGAAAATGCTCAAAAGAAAGTTGAAGGACGTAACTTTACAATTAGAAAGAATGTATTAAAATATGATGATGTTATGAATCTTCAAAGAGAGATTATCTACAAACAAAGAAGACAAGTTTTAGATGGCGAAAACTTAAAAGATAGTATCTCTAAAATAATTGATAATGTTGCAACAGAAACTGTAAATGCATATATTACAGAAGATGGAGCAAATAAAGATGCATTAATGCAAGATATATCTACAACATTTGGTATTACTGAGATTGATGCTTTAAAAGAAGATAAATTAGACAATAGCAAGATTATTGCAGAATTAGAAGAAAAAGCTCATAGCAAATATGAAGAAAAAGAAAAAGACTTTGGAGAAAAGACTTTAAGAGAACTTGAAAGAGTTGTAATGCTAAAAATAGTTGATGAAAGATGGATGGACCATATAGATGCTATGGACGAACTAAAAGATGGTATAGGCCTTCGTGCATATGGTCAAAAAGACCCAGTTGTTCAATACAGAATTGAAGGATTTGAGATGTTTGATCAAATGGTTGCTGACATTCAATTAAATGTTGTTAAAATTCTTATGAATGCAAGAAAGAGGGAAGGAGCCCCTACTAGACAAGAGTCTGTAAAGATAACAGGTGAAGGATTAGAAGATACAAATATTTCTTTAAAAGGTCAAGCACCAGCAGGAGAGAAAAATCATACACCTATAGTTAACACAGAGCCTAAAATTGGTAGAAATGACCCATGCCCATGTGGAAGTGGTAAAAAGTACAAAAACTGCCATGGTAAAAATGCATAAAATGCAAAAATAGCCTTCGTTATGAGGCTATTTTTCTTTTGGTACAGATAAAATGTCCAATTTTCTTCCCGATTTTCTTCTTTAAATATCGCTATTTTTTTCTTTACATCTGTATATATTATGATATAATATACAAAAACAAAAAAGGAAGTGATAATTTGCTAGATATACAAGAAGTAAGTAGTAAAATAGAAGAATTAGATAATAAATTAAGCAAGATAGGTGATTCACTTTGACATTGTTGATTTGCAAAATGAATTAAATAATCTAGAGAAACAAACTACAGAAAATAATTTTTGGGAAGATGCTAAAAATAGTTCTAAGGTTTTGAAAAGAATAAATGAGATAAAAAATAAAGTTGAGCAATTTACATCAATAAAAAGTGAATCGTCTAATTTGAAAGAAATAATGGAATTATTAAAACAAGAGAGTGATGAAGAGCTTGAAAAAGAATTACATCATGGAACACAAATTCTTGAAAAAGATATAGAGAAACTTGAAATTTCTACTTTACTTTCTGAGAAATATGATATTAACAATGCAATTGTAACTCTTCATCCTGGTGCTGGTGGAACTGAAGCTCAAGACTGGGTAGAGATGTTATACAGAATGTATACTAGATGGGCAAATGCAAATGGATATAAAATTGAGGAGCTTGATTACCTCCCAGGTGAAGAGGCAGGAATAAAAAGTGTTACTTTTTTAGTTTCTGGAGATTATGCTTATGGATATTTAAAAGGAGAACAAGGTGTTCATAGACTAGTTAGAATTTCTCCATTTGATGCTGGGGGAAGAAGGCACACTTCTTTTGCATCAGTGGAAGTACTGCCAGAAATAACAGAAGATATTGAAATAGATATCAATCCTGACGATTTAAGAATAGATACTTATAGAGCATCAGGAGCTGGTGGTCAACACGTAAATAAAACATCGTCTGCAATAAGAATTACTCATATTCCTACGAATATTGTTGTTTCTTGTCAAACAGAAAGATCTCAAATTCAAAATAGAGAGACTGCTATGAAAATGTTAAAGTCAAAATTATTACATTTGAAAGAGCAAGAACATAAAGATACTATTGATGAGCTAAAAGGTATACAAATGGATATTGCATGGGGAAGCCAGATACGTTCATATGTATTTTGTCCATATACACTTGTTAAGGACCATAGAACAAACTATGAAGTAGGAAATGTCCAAGCTGTAATGGATGGAGATCTAAACGGATTTATAGATAGCTATTTGAGGAGTTTGGTTTAAAAATATACAATATAATCGCAGGAAAAAATAATTCTATCACTATAATTTAAAAACTTTAATACAATATAGTATAGGCACAATATAACTATATGTATGCCTTGCACCTTATTTTCAAGGATAGTGTAAAAAATGGAAACAATTGTATTAAAGTTTGGAGGAAGTTCACTTGCAGATAATATTAAGTTGAATATTGTTGCAAATAAAATAATTGACTTTTGTAATAAAAATAATAAAATTATAGTTGTTGTTTCAGCGCAAGGCAAAACAACTGATAATCTTATAAAAGAGGCTAAAGAATTATCATATGACCCGGATAGAAGAGAAATGGATGTACTTCTTAGCACAGGAGAGCAAATTTCTATTTCTAAGCTTGCAATTTTATTAAATAGATTAGGCTATAAGGCTGTTTCGTTAACAGGCTGGCAGGCAGGAATTTTTACTTCAAATGATAATGGAAAAGCTAAAATAGAATACATTAACACTCAAAGAATAGAAAAAGAATTAGATGATGGTAATATAGTTATTGTCGCTGGCTTTCAAGGAATAGATGATAAAAAGGATATTACCACATTAGGTAGAGGAGGCTCAGATACCACAGCTGTATCTATTGCAGCAGCTATTAAAGCAGCGCATTGTTATATTTTTTCAGATGTGGATGGAGTGTACTCATCAGACCCTAAGAAAATCATCGATGCAAAGAAAATAGAAGAATTATCATATGACGAAATGTTAGATTTGTCTAATGAAGGCGCTAAAGTTTTGCATAATAGATGTGTTGAAATTGCTAAAAAATATAATGTTTTAATTGAAACAGGCTCAACTTTTAATAATAACATAGGTACGCAAATTAATAATAAAATTGAAGAAAGTTTAGTAAAAAGTATTGTAAAGAATGATAATTTATTTTTAATTACTTTAAAATATGAAAATTATAATGCTGACATGCTAAATAAATTATATTATTCATTATTAAAAAATGACATTATACCGACATCTATTATTAATAACAGCACAAATAGCTTTAACGTAAGTTTTACTATTAATACATCAGATTTAGGAAAATTTCAAGAATTATTAGAAAGAGAACTTTCTATGTTCAGCTCGGCTTTTACTAATATTTCTCGAATATCTTTAGTAGGATATGGAATAGTAAACAACAAAGAAATAATAGAAAAAGCGTTGGAGATAATGAACATAAATTCTGTAGATATTTTTTCTGTACAAATAGAGGAATGTAAACTTTCTATTATGACAAAAGAAAAAATAAACAATAAAATATTAGAACAATTACATCACGAATTAATTTAAAAAGTATAAAATACAAAAATATGGTAATAATAAAATCGTTCCAATTTAATGGTACATTTATAATGTACCACATGGGACTATTATACTAAATTATGTAATGAGAGGAGATACTAACGAAAATGGCATTCTATTCATATATATTTTCAGCAAATTATAAAAGATATTTTGATAATTTAAAAAAGATAGCAAAAAAGGAAGATAAAAATTTTACAAAAATGGTTTTTGATACAGGATATTGCGTATTTAGATATGGCTTTTGTTTAAGTGATTATTTGAATTATAAATTGTATGACAAAAACGGAAAAGAACGTAAGAAATATGTTAGCACTAAAACGGAAAATAAATTTTATGAAACTGTTTCACCAAGTGCATACAAGCAAAGATATACAATAAAGCCAAATTTTTTAAAAGATTTTAAGAAATATACTAAAAGAGACTTCATAGTTCCTAAAGAAGATAATTATGAAGAGTTTTTGGAATTTCTTAATAATCATGACGTTTTTATGTCCAAACCATATGACGGTCTAGGTGGAGCAGATGTAAAAAAAGAATATACCAAAGATATACAAGATAAAAAAGAATATTTTAATAATGCTATTAAGAATAGAATTTTTTTAGAAGAACTTGTAAAGCAACATCCTGAAATGAATAAATTATGCGATAAAAGCGTAAATACCATGCGAATTATGACTTTTAATGACCACGGGAAATCAAGAATTATATGGATGGGACTTCGTGTAGGTAATGGGATAAATGCTATTGATAACTTCCATGCCAAAGGAATGGCTGTCAATATTGATATTAACACTGGAAAACTAGTTGGGAAGGCAATAGATAAGGATCTAAATGAATATGAAGAACATCCATTTACACATGTTAGATTTGATGGCTTTCAAATACCTTGTTTTGAAGAAGCAAAAGATATGGTATTAAAAGCAAGTCTGGAGAGTGATAAAATACTAGTAGTCGGCTGGGATGTTGCAATTTCTGAAGATGGTCCTGTTATAATTGAAGGAAATAGACGTCCAGGATTTGATATTGTACAAGTATTATCTGGCGGAAAAATGGATATGGTAGAAGATGTTATAGGATGTTTAGAAAAAACTAGTTAACAAGCAATTGGGCTCTGCCTAATTGCTTGTTAACGTTATTGCTAATGTGAATTATTTGTGAATTCAGTTCTAAAAAGACAAGTCCTGAATATAATGTTTTATAGAGTTAAACTTCTTACAATTCACTATTTAAAGTAAAGCATTTAATTAAAATCTGTTAAACATATATTTCTATTCAAACAAAAATATATGCACATCATGGAATTAAGATCTAAAGTAAAAAGAGAATATATACTTTTTTATTAAGAGTACATTGTAAGAATATATAGGATAAAATTTTAAAATTTGAAAGGATGATGTCTAAAATGACAATAGATGAAAGAAAAGTTTCTGGTAGTTCAACAAATAGTGTTATACAAAATTTAATTTTGGAAAATAGGGAAAAATTAAGTATTTCTGGTGCTTTAGATGTATTGAGTTTTGACGATCAAATAGTTATCCTTGAAACTGAATTAGGATTATTAACAGTAAAAGGAGAAAATTTGAGGATTAATAAGTTGAGTTTAGATACTGGAGAAGTAATTGTTGATGGTGAAATATATAATTTAGGATATAGCGAAAAAGATATAGAAAAAAAGAGTGGTGGAGGAATACTTGGCAAAATTTTTAGATAATTGGCTAGAGAGCCATAATTAACTAGAATGGAGGTTAAAATTTTGACAATAAATCAATTAACTACTTTACTTATTTTCTTCTTAACTGGCGCAATTATCGGGTTTGTATTTGATTTTTTCAGAATTTTGCGAAGAAGTTTTAAAACTTCAGATTTAATTACATATATACAAGATATTTTATTTTGGCTTTGCAGTGGCGCAATACTTTTATTTAGTATTTTTAGATTTAATAATGGAGAACTTAGGGGATATATCTTTATTGGAACAATAATTGGAGTTGTTGCATATATGTTATTTCTAAGTAAGTACCTAATACATGTATTTACAAAAATAATAGTTTTTTTAAAAAAGTTACTATCCTTTCCATTCAAAGTACTGTTTAATTTTGGTAAAATACATATTTATACACCAATGCAGAAAATAATTAAAAATATGTCAAGATTTACATTAAAAGACAAGAAAAAAGACAATTTATCTAACAAATTTCAATAATCAGGAAGGATTTTTAGAAAAAATGTAGAAAAATATAAATAGATTAATTCTGGAGTGAAAAACATATGAAAAATAGAAAAAAAGGTAAATTATATAAAAAAATTTTAATTTTAGCTTTTATTATATATTTTGTATATACTTTAATAATGCAACAAAAGACTTTGAATTCTTATGCAAAAGAGCAAGCTAAATATAATGAGGATATAGAAGTAGCAGAAGATGAACAGAATAAGCTACAAGAAATGAAATCCAATATAAATTCAGATGAATACATAGAGCAAATCGCTAGAGAAAAACTAGGTATGTACTATCCGAATGAAAGAGTTTATATTGATGTCGAAAAATAATATTTATAGAGGCATGAAAATTGCCTCAAAATTTGTTTATTCTTTTTATTTAATTTCTTAATTATTTCTCAAAAAATAATTATTGTGGATAAAATAAATTTAATAATATTTTAGGGGGCAAATTATGGATTTAGAAAATTGTACTTTAGTCGAATTGCGTCAAATAGCAAAAGAAAATGGCGCAAAAAACATATCAAAGATGAAAAAAGAAGAATTAATTGAATTCTTAAAAAAAATAAAACAATCTAAAGAAAATATCGTCAATGCAAATGCTTCTGAGACTGATAAAACTGCTAAAAATGAAGAAAGCAATTCATCAGGATACAAACTTACAAATGAAGGTGACAAGATAGTAGAGGGAGTTCTCGAAGTATTGCCAGATGGTTATGGATTTTTAAGAGGAGATAATTACTTATCTACATCTGATGATGTATATATATCTCCAGTTCAAATTAGAAGATTTAGACTAGATAAAGGAGACAAAGTTAAAGGAATTGCAAGGATGCCTAAAGAAGGGGAAAAATTCCCTGCGCTTATATATGTTGGTGAAGTAAATGGAGAGGCTCCAGAAATGGCATATAGAAGGAAAAAATTTGATGATTTGATACCTATTCATCCAAATGAAAGAATTCACTTAGAGACAAAACCAACTGAATATGCAATGAGAATAATTGATTTAATGTCACCAATTGGAAAAGGTCAAAGAGGAATGATTGTTGCTCCACCTAAAGTTGGTAAAACAACATTACTTAAGAAAATAGCAAATTCAATTTCTACAAATAATCC
>CALXWQ010000022.1 GCA_944392435.1 uncultured Clostridia bacterium | reverse complement strand
AACAAAAAGTTAGAATAAAACAAAAAGCGTATAAACTAATAAAATCCTAGTATATATAGTAAAAACATGAATATAATAATAAAAACTATATATACTAGGAGGTTTTTATTTTGAACAATAAAAAGATTTGGATAAAAAGTATATTAATACCGTTAATCCTAGGAGGTATTGTGGGTATTATTGTATCAAAATTTATGGATTACAATACATTGCAGAAACCGCCATTATCACCACCAGGATTTTTATTTGGGATAGTATGGTCAATACTATATATTCTAATGGGGATTTCCTATGGAATATTAGAGACCAAAAAACTTGTGGATTATAGAGTAAACAAAGCATATTATTTACAACTAATAATAAATTTATTATGGCCAATACTGTTCTTTGTATTTAAGTGGAGATTATTCTCATGCATATGGATTATTCTTTTGATTATAGCAATAATTTACATGATAATAGTATTTTACAGAAAAAATAAATTATCAGCATATTTACAAATACCATATCTTCTATGGACAATATTTGCAACTTATTTAAATATAGGAGTATACCTATTGAATAGATGATGCAAATGGGGGGATGTTCCCAATTGCATCATCTATTCATATAACAATATGATTCTATTACCAATTTTATCTACCAAACCGTCATCTTTTAATAATTTTAATTCCCTCATCATAGCACTTCTATCAACATTTAAATAATCAGCCAAATCAGTTAAGGACAAAGGAAGTTCAAATGTCTTCGAAAGTTTCCTAGTAGAAATAAGTGAGAAATACATTAAAAGCTTATCACGTGTTGATCTTTGAGTTAGTAATTCTATTCTAGTATTTAGTTCAGTAATTTTATTTAGTATTAATTCAGGCAAATGCTCTGATAGTGTATTATGAAATTCACAATTTGATGTACATGGGTTCTTTAATTGCTCGTAAATGTAAAAGAGTACTGTGCAATTAGACTTTGCCTCTACTAGCAGTTCATTATTTGTTGTTACCTTATAAAACACTTCTCCAAAGATAGCATTCTTGGAAAAATGTTCAACAATTGTTCTATTTCCATTTAAATCGTATCTAACCAAATCTGCTTTTCCGATTTAGCAATATACAAAGTTGATTGCGTTTTTGTATATAAGTTGTAATTACTTGATTTTTAGAAAAATTCTTTTTTTGTACTTTATTACAATTGCAGGAAAATGTATATAAAAAATTATCAATATTAAAATTAGTACTCATTTATTATGCACCCCATATCTACATAAAACTATTATAAAGGAAACAAGGCGCAAAATCAATAAAATAGAGATAAAAAGCTGTAACAAAATTAAAATATTTTTTTAATTCTTAAGTTTTATTACAGCCACAAGGAGAAAAAATAAGTAAAAAATAATCTGTGACTTATGCAACAGAAAAAAATGTAAAAAAATATATAATAAAAGAAATCACAATAGAAAGAAACTGTGTATTTAATTAAAAATTTTTAAGTATTTTAAGATTTTTTAAAATACACTATTATATACACTTTCAAGAAAGGAGAATTATGAAAGTTATTAAACGAGATGGGCGTGCTGTAGATTATGATAAGACTAAAATACAAGTTGCTATTGAAAAAGCGAACATGGAAGTTAGTCAAGCAAATAGAGCATCGCAAATGGATATAGAGGGAATAACTGAGTATATTGAAGAACTTAACAAAAAGAGAATACTAGTTGAGGATATACAGGATATAATTGAAGAAAAGTTGATGGAAATAAAAAAGTATGAACTAGCTAAAAAATATATTGTATACAGATATACTAGAGCTCTAGTTAGAAAACAAAATACTACAGATGAAACTATTTTGGGAATAATCCGTAATGACAGTGAAGAAAACATTAATAAGAATATTACACCAGCAGCTCAGAGAAACTACATAGCGGGAGAGGTCTCTCGAGATTTAACTAGAAGATTATTGCTACCCGAAAAGATTGCTAAAGCAGACGAAGAAGGGAAAATATATTTTCATAATGCAGACTATTTTGTTCATCCTATGATTCATTCAAGCTATATTAATATTGGAGATATGCTAGACAATGGAACAGTAGTTAATGGAAAAATGGTAGAGTCTCCAAAAAGTTTTTTAGTCGCGTGTACAGTTGCAACACAGATAATAGCTGTCATTGTAGAAAACCAAAGTAGTGGTCAAGTAATAGACATGATACATTTTGGAAAATATTTAAGAAAAAGTTACAACAAGCTAAAAAAACAGATTGAAGAAGAGTATCAAGGGAAAGTTAATGAAGAATTTATAGAAAATTTGGTAAGGGATAGAGTAAAATCAGAATTGCAAGCAGGAATTCAGATGATTCAATATCAATTAAATACATTAGAAGTAGTTTGCGGTAAAAAACCTCAAGTAACGTTATTTTTACATTTGGATAAAGAAGATGAATACATAAAAGAAAATGCCATGATAATAGAAGAAATACTAAAACAAAGATATAGAGGAATAAAGAACGAAAATGGAGAAAATATTATACCAGATTTCCCTAAATTAGTATATGTTTTAGATGAATTTAATGCTCTAAACGGAGGAGAATATGATTATTTAACAAACTTGGCGTTAAAGTCATCAATCAATTATATATCAGCAAAAAACATGAAAGAAAATTATAAAGGCAATATTTTTTGCCCTATGGGAGATGAACATTTTCTATCTTTATGGAAAAATAGTGAAGGAAAATATCAGTTTGAGGGTAGATTTAATCAAGGAATAGTTAGCATTAATTTACCACAAGTGGCACTAGAATCGAATGGAAATGAAGAAAAATTTTGGGATGTACTAAATGAAAGATTAGAACTATGTTTTGAAACATTAATGTGCAGACACTATTCTTTGGTAGGAATTAGCTCAGAGATAAGTCCAATACATTGGCAACATGGAGCATTAACAAGGCTAGAAAAGGAAAAAAGAATAGATGGATTACTATATGGTGGATATTCAACTTTAGCACTAGGTTATACAGGAGTAGAAGACACAGTAAAAATATTAAAGAATTTATCAATTATAGATAAAGAAGGATATGAATTGGGAATTAAAATAGTTAAATATTTAAGAGATGTTACAAATAAATGGAGCAAGGAAACAAATATTGACTTTGTGTTATGTGCAGTAACCTCAAAAAATGTTGTAAATAGATTTACAAAATTGGATAAAGAAAAATATGGTAATCTAAAAGGAATAATAGATAAAAAAACATATATGCCAGCATTTTATACAAAAAATAAAGAAAAAATAGGATTAATTGATAGATTGAAACTAGAAAATAAATTTCAAAAGATATCAAATGGCGGAGCCGTTTCAGAAGTAGAATTAAAAGGCTTAAAAAAGGATGAAATTGAACAATTAATAAGATTTATTTATGATGAACTACTATATGTAAAACTATTATAGATTAATTTAAAACAAAGTTTCTATAAATGAATTACATAAAACAAAACTTAGGGAAACAAGACTCAAAGGCTTTTAAATAAAGAAAAAAATTTGTAACAAAAATGTAATATTTAAAATATAAAAAATAAAAACAGTATTTTCTAGAACAAAAATAAGATAGAAAATAAAAAAGCATAATTTGTGACTTTTGCAACAGAAAAAAGGAAAAAAAAGAATATAATATAAACATCGGTTGAAATAGTATAATTCAAAAATACAAAATCTGTTTCATCTTGTTAGCAAATATATTTACCAGACATTCGAATAGAAGATATATTTGCTACATGGAACTAATTATAGGAAAATCTAATCTTTGAATTATAATCCAAAAATAAAAAAGTAGGGGGAAGAAAAATGCAAGTAATAAAAAGAGATGGAAGAGTAGTTGAATTTAATCCAGAAAGAATAATAAAAGCTATAACATTAGCTATGTCACAAACACCAGGCGGTGTAGATATAGATTTAGCAAACAAAATAGCCTCAAGTGTACAAAAACAATTTGAAGACAAAATACAAGCGACTGTTTACGAGATTCAAGACGCAGTGGAAAAAAAATTAATGGCATCTTCAAGAAAAGAAGTTGCACAAAGCTACATTACATATAGATACAATAGAGATGTAGCTAGAAAGTCAAAAACAAAAGAAGTCTTCTTGGATATAATTGGTGCAAAAGCAAATGATATAACAAGAGAAAATGCAAATATGAATGCAGATACACCAGCAGGTATGATGATGAAATTTGCATCAGAGACGACAAAACCTTTTGTTGATGATTTCTTACTATCTACAGAAGCAAGAGAAGCTGTAAAGAGTGGACATATACATGTACATGATAAAGACTATTATCCAACAAAATCATTAACGTGTTTGCAACACCCATTAGATAAAATCTTAAAAGAAGGATTTAAAGCAGGGCATGGTGCATCAAGACCAGCAAAAAGAATAGAAACAGCAAGTATTTTAGGATGTATATCAATGGAAACTGTACAAAACGAAATGCACGGTGGACAAGCAATTCCAGCATTTGACTATTATCTAGCTCCATATGTAAGGATGACTTACAAAGAAGAAATAAATAAAATAGCTGAATTCATAGATAAAGATTTATCACATCTTTTAGATATAGAAATACCAGATTATATAAAGAAACCAGTAAAAGATTTAAAAGGTGATGAAAAATACATACAAGAAGCTATAAATAACACTGTAGGAAGAGTTCATCAATCAATGGAAGCATTTATACATAATATGAACACAATCCATTCTAGAGGCGGAAATCAAGTTGTATTTAGCTCAATAAACTATGGTACAGACACATCAGCAGAAGGAAGATGCATAATAAGAGAAGTGCTACTTTCAACAGAAAGAGGCGTTGGAAATAACGAAACACCAATATTCCCAATTCAAATCTGGAAAAAGAAAAGAGGAGCAAACTATTTACCAGAAGATAAAAATTACGACTTATATAAATTAGCTTGTAGAGTAACTGCAAAAAGATTTTTCCCAAATTTCATAAACTTAGATGCAACTTTTAACCAAAATGAAAAATGGAATGCAAATGATCCAGAAAGATATAAATATGAATGCGCAACAATGGGATGCAGAACTAGAGTATTTGAAGATAGACATGGAGAAAAAACATCAGTAGGAAGGGGCAATTTATCATTCTCAACAATAAATTTACCAAGACTTGCAATTGAAGCAGCACTAGAGGCACAAGAACAAACAGGAGTTAAATTTGAATTAGGTAGAGGCTCAGAAGAGCATATGACAGCAGCATACAAAAAAGCTGTAAAGAAAATATTTATGCAAAAATTAGATCAATATGCAAATATTACAGCAAGACAATTATATGACAGATATAGATTCCAATGTACAGCAATAGCAAAACAATTTCCACTATTAATGTCAGGACTATGGGTAGGAAGTGACGAATTAAATCCATTTGATCCAGTTGAACCAGTTTTAAAACATGGAACTTTAGGAGTTGGATTTATAGGATTGGCAGAATGTTTAACTGTACTTACAGGAAAGCACCATGGAGAATCAGAAGATTCACAAAAACTAGGCTTAGAGATAATAGGAGAACTAAAAGATTTAGTTACTGGTTTCTCAGACAGATATGATTTAAACTTCTCAGTTTTAGCAACCCCAGCAGAAGGATTATCTGGAAGATTTACTAAAATAGATAGAAAAGAATTTGGTACAATTTTAGGTGTAACAGATAGAGAATACTACACAAATAGTAACCACGTACCAGTATGGTACAAATGTACAGCAGAGCAAAAAGCAAAAATTGAAGCACCATATCATGATTTAACAAGAGGAGGACATATTTTCTACATAGAATTAGATGGAGATGCTACTCATAATCCAGAAACAATAGAAGCAGTTGTAGATTTAATGGACAAGTACAACATGGGATATGGAAGTGTAAATCATACAAGATCAAGATGTATGCATTGTGGATTTGAAAATGCAGATGCAAACTTAAAAGTTTGCCCAGTATGTGGAAGTGAAGAAATAGACACAATCCAAAGAATAACAGGATACTTAGTAGGCACAACATCTCGTTGGAATAGTGCAAAACTTGCAGAATTGAAAGATAGAGTTACTCATACGGGATTAGGTTCAGATGAGATAAAGGGTGCTTAAAAGTTAAAAAATAATTGAGTTTTGGCGTTGTTAAACTTCGCTTCGAAAATCCTCAACGTGCAAAAAGCACGCCTCCGGTTTTCTTGCTTGTTTGCCTAGCCAAAACATCAATTCTTTTCTAACTTGAATATCTTCAAACTAGAAAAACAAACCATAAGAAGGGATGATGTAAAAATGAACATGGCAGGATTTTATGATGAAAGTATTTCTAACGGAATAGGATGGAGAGCTGTATTATTTGTGAGTGGATGTCCACATAACTGCCCAGGATGCCACAACAAAATAGCCCAAGATTATAATTACGGAGAAAAATTTAATAAACAAGCTATAATAGATAGAATATGCCAAAATTCCATATTAAAAGGAATAACAATTAGTGGTGGAGAGCCATTATGTGAGCAAAATATACCAGAAGTATTAGACTTTATAAAAGATGTAAAAAAAGTAAGACCCAATTTCAATGTATGGTGTTATACAGGATATACATTAGAGCAACTGGAAGCTAGAAATGATAGCATTACAAATGAAACATTACAAAACATAGACGTATTGGTGGATGGAAGATTTGTAGAAGAAAAGAAAAATCCAACATTAAAATTTAAAGGATCGGAAAATCAAAGAATTTTAGATGTTCAAGAATGTTTAAAAGAACACAAAATAGTACAAGTAGCCATATAAATAACGGACAAACCCAAAATACATTAGAAAAAATTCTGGGTCTGTCAATAGTCTGAGAAGAGGAAAAGCATTCTGCTTTTCCTCTTCTAGGGGATTAAGACGAAACCGAATTTGAAAACTCTCCATATACGGAAGTCCCATAGTAGTCTTTAAATCCACGAACCCTATAACTTGCACCAGGTACATAATTAAGGGCGGTCTTATTACTTAAACATGTTTGAAATTGATCTTCTTCTCCAGGAGAAGAAATCATAATTTCGTATCCATCAACATCATCTAACGCATCCCAACTTATAGTACAGAAACTACTGTTTACTGTAAGTTGTATACCAGTTACCTGCTCAATGGCTACAGCTACAACTTGATCCTCTTGATTTTTACAAGAAACCAAAAGGAGCAAAATGCAAGTCAAAAGACCAATCCGTGTTACAAATTTTTTCAAAATAATCAACCTTTCTGGGATTTTAATCCCCTATAATATGTAGCTAAAAGCTAATATACATTATATCATATAATTACAAAAATTTCAAATTTTAAAAACTTATAATTTCATTATACATATCTATAGCAAATTTATCAGTCATACCAGACATATATTCCAAAATAGCCATATAATAATCATTAGACTTAGATATGTCATATAATATCTCGTTTTTTAAATTAACTCTATTTTCCATAAAAATATAATTAATAAGAAAGCTTTTAAATCCATTAACAAGTTTAGGATAATACTTGGATAAATTAGATAACTTTTCAAAAGTGTTATGTTCAGAATAACATTCTTTTAAAGTATTATATATTCTATTTAATACAATAGAAAAGTACTCATTAGAAGGATTTAATAACTCTGAACCATAAATATATTCATAATTAAACTTTTTAATTTTATTCATTATTTCAAAATTTTCATTAGAAAAACATAATCCATTTTCTGGCGAAGAATTCTGACACAAGTCCCAAATTAAATTGTTTATAATAACAGTATTATTAATTGTACCACTAGTTTTTCCCAATAACTCATGCAACTTATCTAAATGCTCATTTAATATTCCAAGAGTAATAGCATCTTCAATATCTCTACCTATATATGAAATTTTATCAGCAATTTTAACTACACAAGCCTCCCAAGTATAAGGGGAATACTCATTAGGATATTTATATTCATCTAAATTTATAAATTCATCTCTAGGCCTAATAGAATTTTCATCTATTTCACCACAGTGAGAAACTATACCATCTCTCACACCATATGTTAAATCTAAATTACGTTTAAATCCCTCGTTATCTTCTAAAAGTTCAATTTTATCAACAAGGTATAAACCATTTTTTTCATGCCAAAAAGATGCATTTAAGTCTTTCTTACAAATTGAATCAAGAACTTTTTCACCTTTGTGGCCAAATGGGCTATGCCCTAAATCATGAGAAACAGCAATAGCTCTAGTCAGTTCACAATTAAGACCTAAATAATGAGAAATTGTGTAACTAATTGACTCAACATGGTTAACATGTTCAATTCTAGTACAAATGTGATCATTTTGAGGAGAATAGAAAACTTGAGTCTTATGTTTAAGTCTTCTATAAGCATTACTATGTATTACCCTAGTAAAATCTCTTTCGAATTCAGAGCGAATATCATTGTTTCTTGAATATAAAGGCATTTGCCTAGAAATAATATTATTCCATTTAGCATTATTTTCATTTGCACAAACAGATTTAAAAGAATATTTCATAAATTCACTTCCTGTTCATTTAATTTTCTAAAAAATTTCTGATTAAATTATATCTATTGTAAGATATGATGTCAATAATAGTTTACTAATGATTCATATTAACCATTATCTAGCAGTTACAATTCACAGCTTACTAATTCACATTTATACAGCAACAGGTAAGCCATGAATTGTAACATCTAGAAACAAAAAGCGAACAAATTTTTGAAAAAAGTATTGACAAAACAAAAATTTGGTTGTAGAATAATACAAACAGAAGTTCAGAAAAAGTAGGAGGTAATTATCATGAAAAAAGAAGATATGTTTAAATCAGTAAAAATTTTTGGAGTTGGTTACGCATTAAAAATAGTGTATAAACGCATAAAAAATCCAAAATTAGATTTAAAAGAAAGACAAATAGAAATAAGCCTTCCGATAAAATATAAAAAGATTGAAAATGATATAATCATAGAAATTCTACTACAAAAAATGTATGATGCAATAGCAAATAAAGAATTAGAAGTAATCATGGAGAAAGTAAGAACTACACTTAAATTTGCGCCAGATGATTATAAAATAATGAGATTAGATAAAAGATTAGGAAAATGTTTAGCCAATAGACTTATAATAAGTCCAGATATAGTTAAATATAGAAAAGATATAATTGAATATGTAGTATTTTATGAATTCTGCAAATTAAAAATCAATAAAACAAGTAAAAAGTTTTATGATATGTTAAAACAATATATGCCTAATTATGAAAATTATGCCTATGAGTTAGTAGGAGTGCAATATTAATTATAGATGTAGAATATGCATCTTCTACATCATACAGAAAAAAGTGTACACCTCTTAAATATTGCCATAACATGTATATTAGGCAGAAAAAACATAATAAATATAAAAATTATAGCAATATAATATAAAAGAAATAGGTTTTAAACAGTATAAAAATAACAAATTGTAATAAAAGAAATTAAGTTTTTACAGATAAAATAAATTTATAAATAAGAATGGTATGGCCACACCAAGATTAAAATCAATAGTATCTATAAGAATAGAATAAATATACGCTTATTATATATAAAAGTCAACAGAATTATAATAAAAAAGTAAAATCATTGAAAAAAGTGTCGAAAAATGTCGAAACATTTATTAGAAAAGTGAATGAACAGTATGTTTATATTTTAAAAGATGCTAAAAACTTAGAATTTTTTAAGCTTTACATACTAAAAAATACATAGTCCTTATTTGAACATATAAATTAAAAATTTTACTAAAACAAAAGTGAAACTTTATTTCACTTTTGCTTGTTCAAGACATACCTTTCATACCTCTCTAATGCTATCTCTGGATTATGAGGACCAGTGAAGCTTTTGATCGGTGCAAATTCCTCTTCTTCATTTACTCTTAGCAGAGCTATGTTATCAAAATAAGAAAATGCATCAAATACAAATTGCTCAAATTTATATATATTAGGCTTTTCAGGGACTTCCTTCATGCCTTCCTCATTTACAAAAGCATTTTTCCTAAAGGCTCTATGATATGGAAGATTTATTGTAGACATTTTTGTTATAGCATCAATATGAAATAGATGAGCGAGCATATTAGTTTCTCTATAAAGATAATTACCTTTGTTATCGGTAAGTTCAGAAATTTCTTCTGTAAACATTTCACAATCTATAATGGTTGGCTTTCCGTTTTTTATTGCAAATACCCAAGATTTGTCTGATGGAGATTTTTTAAATAAAGTTTTAGAGCCTACTTTACATTTGGAATTTATGGTATAACCAATAAATACAGGATCAAGAGGATTTAATAAAACATTATCCACGCCACCAACAAATAGCCATTCTAACTTTTTTTGCTCCATTGTTTTTATAAGATTAGATTTTTTTAAGGCAGTAAACAAATTTCCATTTCCATTAGAAGCAAAATTAACTTTATAGATTTCCGAAAGTACTAATTTTTTGTCAATATTAATAACAGGTAAATTATCTTGAGTAAAAAAGAAAATATCATTCTTATCATAGCCAAAGTAATTATTCCTTTCAAAAAAATTTATTGTGTCAAAATAATTATTAGTACTAGTCATAATAAACCAAGGAATAGATACATTAAATTTTAAAGAGAAATTCTTTATATAGTTGCACAAAATTTCAAATAAAGAAATGGGAGGGGTAGTATCAAGGCAAAAAGTACCTTTAGGAGCATTTAAACCAAGCCTAGTACCTTGCCCACCAGCTAAAGTAATAACTCCAACTTTTCCAGATTTTATAGCTTTAATACCAGAATTAGTAAATTTCTTTAATTTATTATCTTTCAAATTATCTTTAATCATATATTTTACAGGTTCTGCTTCTTCAGTCGTATCAAGTACATTAGTCTTGGATTTTTCATATAAATACAAAATTTCTTCAAAATTTATGCTCATAATTTGATTTAACAAATTTGATTTTTGAACTTCTGTCAGTTCATTATAGAATTGTAATAAATGTTCTTGATTATACATTTTCAAAATTTCTTTAGCTTTGTTTAATTTATCAATCATACGAAAAATAATCCTTGAATATTTATTTAGGCTTTTCTAAAGGATATACCTATAAACCTATTTTGCATAAACCTATGGAGCAATTTACAGTAAAAATACTATACCTAAAATAAGTTACATCATAAAATATTTGTGATAACTGAGGGAGGTATAAATAAGTTTTATATTTAAAATCTGTTCTATATTGTTGGTATATATATTATGACTATCTTGAAGTATACTTTATTAGAGACCATACCTCCTAAAGTTGTTACAAATATTTATCTATAATTGAGAATTCATAGAAGAATAATTAGTTGCACTTTTTAATTCTAAAACCAATTTATCTTTGGCAGGTAAATTAGACTTTTTTAAAAGCTCTACTTCCTTATCAACATCATATGGTAATCTAACTAAGTTAAAATCAATAGGAGCAAGCTCTCTAGAATCTAAAATTCCATCTAAAATCATATATGAAGCAACTGTAGAAAATTTATTGGTTTCATCATGAAAATTATCATTGAGCATTTCAATTGGAGCTCCAACACTGCCTGGATTAAATATTGTTTTATTTCTAGCCCTTATTATATTTGGTGTATGTATATGACCATATCCTACTATATCTGGTATAGGATCTGATTTCGATTTCCCAAGGAACTCAGTATTCTCAAACATATCCATAGGATTTTTGATTTCTTGATTAGCATAATAGTTATTTTCATTAGAAAACATAGGATTAAAAATGTAATCTAATCCGAATGGCGAAGAATGAAATAATCTAATTAAATAACCACTCATGTAAAAATCATATGAAATTGGAAGATTGTATAAAAAAGCTGCACGTTCTTCTCCAATCAAATCTCTTGTCCAATATCTACCTTTAGGAATGTCTGGTCTAGATATAGGAACATCACAATTACCTTTTAAAAGAACATCACATTTTTCCTTAACTAAATCAATTACTAAGTCTGCATGACAACTTTTCATAACATAATCACCCAAGCAGTATATTTTATTTATTTTTCTTTCTTCAATATCATTAAAAACTGCATTTAATGCTGTAATATTACCATGTATATCAGAAATAATTGCGACTTTATCCATTAACCACACCTCCACTAAATTTTTTGAATATTATAATATAAATTTTAAATTATTGCAAATCACATTTATATCATTTTTTTTAAATTGTCATTATTTAAGTTAATGTTAAGTGTATAAATAGATATGTAGAGTCCATTCAATATTGCTGGTAGAAATATATTGCGTTCTCCACGTATTCATACAAAATATATATCTACCACATAGAATTATAAATCATAAAAATAAGCCTAGTAATTCTCTAAAGTACATTATACTGAACAGTAGCATATTTAAGTGTTTATAGCAACTAAAATTAAAAAAACTTATTGTAACATTGCACAAAACTAATAATAAGATTATAATAAAGGAGAAGGAGGGATGCGAGATGACAAATCATATAGGAAATACTCCAATGATAAAGATTTCGTATAAAAATGGAGAAAAAATAAATTATATTTATACAAAGTTAGAATCATATAATCTAACAGGTAGTATAAAGGATAGAGTTGCATATTATATAATTACAAAGGCAAAAGAGAGAGGAAAGCTAAAAGATGGAATGCCAATAGTTGAGGCTACAAGTGGAAATACAGGAATAGCTCTTTCTGCATTAGGTGCATATTACAATCATCCTACCTATATTTTTATGCCAGACTGGGCAAGTGAAGAAAGAGTAAAGTTAATGAAAAGCTATGGAGCAGAGGTAATACTTGTATCAAGGGAAGAAGGAGGATTTAAAGCTTGCTTAGAAAAAGCGGAAGAATTAGCAAAAGAAAAAGATGGATTTTTAGCAAATCAATTTTCAAATACAGATAATTTATTAGCTCATTATGAAACCACAGGGGAGGAAATAATAAAAAGCCTTCCAGAAAAAGTATCTGCATTTATATCTGGAGTTGGAACAGGTGGAACTTTGATGGGAGTAGGAAGAAAATTAAAAAAATATGATAAAGATATAAAAATTGTAGCTTTAGAACCAGATAAAATGCCAATAATATCAAAAAACAAAATGATTGCAAATCATAAAATAGAGGGAATAGGAGACGACTTTGTACCAGACTTATTAGATAAAAATATGTTAGACGAAATAATTTTGGTAAATGATGATGATGCAGTAAATATGTCAAGAAGATTAGCAAAAGAATTAGGTTTAGGTGTAGGAATATCATCAGGTGCAAATTTTATTGCAGGAATAATTTATCAGGAGAAAATAAATAAACCAGTTGTAACAGTATTTGCAGACGACAATAAAAAATATTTAAGTACAGACTTATCAAAAGACATTGATAATAATGAAAAATTTATTTCAAATAAGGTGGAGCTCATAGACTATGAGGTAATCTGTAAAAAATAATAAACAAAAACATAATCCCTTTCATAAAATATTATAAATATTTATGAAAGGAGTTTTTTAAATTGAAAAGAAAAGTATTAGTATTTACATTTTCAATTGTAATATTATTAGCAATTACTATTCCTGTTTATGCTCTTTCACCATCTAGTAATGAAATATATAGAGGAATAGATGTTAGTGAATGGCAAGGAGATATAGACTTTGGCAAAGTAAAAAATGCAGGGGTTGAAGTTGTATATATAAGAGCTGGTCAAGGATTTAGTTATGAAGATGCTAGATTTGAAGAAAATTATGAAAAAGCAAAAAGAAATGGTCTAAAAGTGGGGGTATATCATTATATGACAGCAAGAAGCGTAGAAGATGCACGAACCCAAGCACAATTTTTTGCTTCACTTATATCAAAAAAGCAAATAGATTGCAAATTAGCAATGGATTTTGAATCGTTTGGAAACTTAAGTAATACTCAAATAAATGAGATAGCACTTGCATATTTAAGAGAATTGCAAAAATTAACAGGAAAAGAAGTGATTGTATATAGTAATACATATGATGCAAAGTATATTTTTAACTTGCAAGTTGCTCAGTACCCTTTGTGGGTTGCACAATATGGAGTAAGTGAGCCACAAGACAATGGAAAATGGAAAAATTGGGAAGGATACCAGTATAGCTCTACAGGCAGAGTAAATGGTATAAGTGGAAATGTTGATTTAGATAGATACACAAAAGACATATTTTTAAGTAATATAGAAGAAATACCAGAAGTAGAAGATCCACAATGTAAAAATGAAGATAGAATACTATATAAAGTACAAAGTGGTGATACATTATCAGAAATAGCACAAAAGTTTAATACAACCGTAAGTCATTTGGTAGAAATTAATAATATATCAAACCCAAATTTAATTTACACAGGAGAGATACTTACAATTTCTTGTAATCACAATAATAGTCAAAATAATGGAAGTAGCAATGGAAACAATAATAATCAAACAACAATAAAATATACAGTACAAAGAGGAGATACTTTGTGGGAAATAGCACAAAGGTATAATACAACTGTGGCAAGTATTGCAAGCTTAAACAATATATCAAATCCTAACTTAATATATGCAGGAACAACATTAAGAATAATAAAAAATAATAATGGTTCACCAAATATGTATTATAGAGTACAAAGAGGAAATACATTATGGGGAATAGCAAAACAGTATAATACAAGTGTAGCTAACTTAGTAAGAATGAATGGAATTAGAAATCCAAATTTAATTTATCCAGGACAAATAATAAGAGTAGATTAATGTAAAAGCTTTAAATATATTACTGTTCTGCATAAAAATAGATATGTAAAATCCGTTCCATCTTGCTGGTAGATATATATTGTGTTCTCCATGCATTCGAACAAAATATATATCTACCACGTGGAACTACATTATTGACATGAATTATGCTAGCATTCTATATAAATTACACAGAACAGTAACCTAAATATTAGGTTTGCCGAAAAACCTTAC
>CALXWQ010000021.1 GCA_944392435.1 uncultured Clostridia bacterium | reverse complement strand
TATATTTATAGTAAACACCACATAGCTTGGCAGAGCATAATGTGGTGCTTTTTTATTTGCTCAAAATAATAACCAAAATTATGATTAAGGCAACTGCTATGATAGTAACTCCTATTAATCCGAAGAATAATAGATTTATTAATTGAATTAATAATGTTTCCATAGCACCACCTCCATTCTCACAGCATGAACTGTGTATGTAAAGTGGTAGCACCCACACTGCTTATTCTCATTTCCTATATTAATTAGTATAGTATATTTTTACTTTATTGTCTAGCGAACGAAACAAATTTTTTACAATTTTTTCTGTAATCTCAATGAAAAATTTTATAAACTAAAATTCATATATGACTTATCTATGTTATCTTGATTTATTCCAATATATCTTAATGTAACTGATGGTGATGAATGATTAAAAATTTCTTGTAATATAGCAACATCTTTGTATTGTTGATAATGCCAATGTCCAAATGTTTTTCTCATTGTATGTGTTCCTATAAATAATCTCAATGTCTGTTCATAACTTCTCATACTCTTTTGTGATAGTCCTTTATAATCACAATAATACATAAAGTTATCTACTTCATAGTCAATTTTCTCCATACAAAAAACCTCCAATTTTACTGATTAACATTTTTATATTAATCAATAAATCTTGGAAGTTTATTGCTTTATTCAATTTTCATTTATTGCCTTGGTTGCTGATTTTCACTTTTCTATGACTATTTTCATATAGTTTATAGCCTTATAGGCAGATTATTTAGTTTTATGTACTCTTACTCTTGCAATACTTTCAACCATATCTCACGCACTCTTTAATTCAAGCCTCAATTTATCAGCTATCATTGCTATAAATTCACTATTTGTTGGCTTACCTTTTGCTGCTGATACTGTGTAGCCGAATATTCTCTCTACTACATCTTGCTTTCCCCTTCCCCATGCTACTTCTATTGCATGGCGAATTGCGCGTTCTACTCTGCTCGGGGTTGTGTGATATTTTCTTGCAATTTCTGGATATAATTGTTTTGTGATTTGATTTATCATATCAATATCACTTACTACCATTATTATTGCCTCTCTTAAGTACTGATAACCTTTAATATGTGCTGGCACACCTACTTCATGTATTACATTTGTAACTAATGCTTCTAAATTCTTTTCTTCATTTTTACTTTCTGGGGATATTTCTATATATTGTGTATTAAATTCTCTTTCTACGAAATTCAATTTGTTATTTGATGGTTGATAATATTTTAATTCCTTTATTCTTTTTACTAATATGCTTATATCAAAAGGTTTTACTATGTAATATTGTGCTCCTAACTCAATTGCTTTTTGTGTTATTTTGTCTTGTCCTACTGCTGATAAAATGATGCACATAGGTTTCTTTTCTAAATTACTTGAATTAATTTTTTCAAGAACTCCTAACCCATCTAAATGTGGCATTATTATGTCCAGTAACGCAACGTCTGGCTTTTCTTCCACTATTTTGTCATACGCATCTTGTCCATCTCTTGCTATACCTACTACTTCTAGGTCTTCATCTTTTGTTAAATAACTTACTAATGTTCTTGCAAAATCTTGGTTGTCATCAGATACTAATACTTTAATTTTCTCACTCAATTTTCTATCCCCCTAATAAATATTTAAAATTGTAAAAATTTTACAGTCAAATTATATATCTTTTTCCAAAATTTTACAATAGTTTTTACGAATTTTTTTCATTTTTTCTTATGGCTCTTTCTCTTATTACTTTATATTCCAATATATTTACAGTTTTATTATATTCTTTAATTAAACTTTCTTTTTCTTGTTCAGTAACTTCAAGATTACAAATAATTACATCTTTATAATCAATTTTTACAATTTTAATATTATTTTTATTACAATAATATTTGAGTTTTTCAAAATTTTGATAATCTACAACTACTTCTATTTCATAGCCTTCTTCCTCTTGTACTATCTTTGCTACTTCTATTGCTTTTACTGCTGATGCTGTATATGCCCTCACTAATCCACCTGCTCCTAGCAATATTCCGCCAAAATATCTTGTAACAACAAGAAGCACATTGCATAAATTGTTTTTTTCTAGTACATTTAAAATAGGAGCTCCTGCAGTACCGACTTGGCTCCCCATCATCACTTGATTTTTTTACTACTGTATCTTCTTTTATTATGTATGCATAACAATTGTGCCTAGCATCATAATATTTTCTCTTAATTTTAGTCAAAATCTCTTCTGCTTCTTTAACACTACTTACATAAAATGCATTCGCTATAAATTTAGAACGTTTTTCTTCTACTTCAGCCATGCTAGTTCCATCAATTGTTTTTAAATCTCCCATCTTCTTTGTCCTTTCATTATTTACAAAAGGAAACGGGTTTAAATTGTTAATTTCATGCATTAACAATTTTTGTCCGTCTCCAATTATTAATTTCACATGTTATTAACAATTTGGTGACCATCCTTTTTGTAGATTTTAGTCATTTTCCTGCTGTATAACCTGTAGAATATGCAATTTGCAAATTAAATCCTCCTGTATAAGCATCTACATCTATTATTTCTCCTGCAAAGTATAGTCCATTTACTATTTTCGATTCCATTGTTTTTGGATTTATTTCTTTTATGCTTATTCCTCCAGAAGTTACAATTGCTTCTTCTATTGGTCTAAATCCTGATATGCTAATTTCCAAATTTTTTAGCAACTGTACTAGTCCTAATCTTTCCTTTTTTGTTATTTCATTTACCTTTTTATTAGGACTAATTTCAGATAGTTCTATAATTACATCTATCATTTTCTTTGGCAATAACTTATCTAAGCTGTTTTTAAAGTCCTTATTTTTTTCTTCATTAAAATCTCTTAATATTCTATCATCCAACTTTTCTTCTGACAATGCTGGCTTTAAATCTATACTTAAAACTATTTTTCTATCCTTTAAAAGTTCATCTACATTCTTATGCCTTAATAAATGTGCTGAGCCACTAAGTATTGTTGGTCCTGATACTCCGAAATGCGTGAAAAGCATTTCTCCAAAGTCTTCATATATTACTTTACTTTTTGACGTATCCTTTATCTTAATATTAACATTTCTTAAACTCAATCCTTGCATACTTTTGCATATTTTTAAATCTCTGCCACTATGTACAGTTAATGGTACTAGTGAGGCTCTAATTTTAGTTACAGTATGACCTAATTCTTTAGCAAGTTTGTAACCATCTCCTGTTGAGCCTGTCCCTGGATAGCTCATTCCACCAGTTGCCAAAATTACTTTATCTGCAACGATTTTTGTATCTTTGCCATTTATATTTGCTATTACTCCACAAATTCTTTTTTCTTCACTATTTTTATTAGCAAATTCCTTTTTATTTTCGTATTCTAAATTATGGCTTTGCTTTATTTCATTTTCAATATTTATCTTTTCACAATTTTTACCTTCTTGTCTCTCTTCTTTTATATTATCTGCAAAATCATTCACTAAAATCTTCTTTACTCTAGCATTTGTTATAATTCTTACATTTAATTTTTTTAGTATTCGCAAAAATGCTTTTTGAACATCTTGTGATTTATCAGAAACTGGGAAAACTCTGTTGCCTCTCTCCACCTTAGTTTCTACACCCTCTTGCTTTAACAGTTTTATAATATCTTCATTCGTAAAATTATTAAAGCTACTGTACATAAACATACCATTACCTGGTATGTTTTTTATAAACTCATCTATAGGAAGACTGCTTGTTATATTACATCTACCTTTTCCTGTTATCAAAAGTTTTTTCCCAAGCATCTCCATTTTTTCAATAATTGTTACATCATTTCCACTTTGTGCAGAGGTCATTGCAGCTATCATTCCAGCAGGTCCTCCACCAATTACTACTACTTTCAATTTCTATACCTCTTTATATTTTTTTATTGATATTTTGCACTGCCTTAAGTACTCCCAACTTTCCATACTCATAGGTAAGTCCTCCTTGCATAAATGCTGTGTATGGTGGTCTTATTGGTCCGTCACAAGAAAGTTCTATTGATGAGCCTTGTGTAAATGCTCCTGCTGCCATTATAACTTTATCTGTATAGCCAGGCATATCCCATGGCTCAGGTATTGAGTTTGAATCTATTGGTGAGCCCATTTGTATTCCTTGGCAGTACTTAATTAATTTTTGTTCATCATTAAAATTAATTGTTTGTACTATATCTGCTCTTGTCTCATTATATTTAGGCTCTACATCATATCCTAATTCTTCTAATATCTTACTTGCAAATACAGCTGTTTTTAGGCTACTTGCTACAACTGATGGTGCCATAAATAACCCTTGTAAAATTGACTTTGTAATTCCTAAAGAGGGTCCAACTTCTTTTCCCTCTCCAGGTGCTGTTAATCTTTCAGCCGCTAAATTTACTAAGTCCCTTCTACCAGCTATGTATGCTCCATTTGGTGCAATTCCTCCACCTAAATTTTTTATTAATGAACCAACTATTACATCTGCTCCTACCTCTAAAGGTTCTTTTTTGTCTACAAATTCGCAATAGCAATTATCAATCATTATTATTACATCTTTATCAAATTTTCTTATATGTTCTATCACTTTTTCTAACTTATCTATTGTTATACTTTTCCTTGTGCTGTAACCTTTTGAGCGTTGTATTTCTATTAACTTTATTTTCTTGCTTTTTAACGTACTTTCAATTGAATCAAAATCAAATTCATTTTCTATTAAATCAATTTTTTCAAAACTTACTCCAAAAGATTTTAGAGAACTTGGATTATCTACAATTCCAATCACTTCATCTAATGTGTCGTATGGCTTCCCTGTAATACTAAGCATTGTATCTCCAGGTCTCAAAAAAGCAAACAAAGCAACTGTTAGAGCATGAGTTCCTGAAATAAATTGTCCTCGAACTAGAGCATCTTCCGCCTTCAAAACATCTGCAAATACTTTCTCACATGTATCTCTTCCAATGTCTCCATAGCCATATCCCGTTGTTTGATTAAAATGCATATCAGAAATATTGTTATTTTGAAATGCTGATAATACCTTTAGTGAATTGTACTCACAAACTTTATCAATCTTTTCAAAAACTGGTCTTATTTCTATCTCTACTTTTTCTGCTAATTCTATTACTTCATCATCAATTCCAAATTTGGTATACATACTCATTTTTATTTATCCTTTCTACGTGATTATTATCTTACTCACTCTCTCCATCTGTTTCTTTGGTTGTCTTACTTACATTAGTATAATAGTTACTTCCATACGCCTCATCAGCTCTATAGTATTTTCCAATGAATTTTGGACTTACTATTTCTAATTCATAAGTTGGTTCTTGTACAATTTCTCCATTTTCATTTATTACTCCCCACTTACCTTCTTTTTTCACTCCTGCAAATCCATATTCATTAAATTCTGTTACCATTTCATATTCATTTTGAACTTTAACTACTCCTTCTTTATCTACGAATCCCCATTTGTCATTTATTTTTTTAGCATATAATTTATTATTTGGGAATACTTCTTGTGCTGATAATTCTTTTCCAGAATAGTCGAAATATTTATTTTCTGTTTCCGAAAATAATCGTACATAATTATTTTTTACTTCTACTCCCGCTTCATCCATTGTAGCTACTACTTCCATATTTTTATTTATAAGGCTTATAGTATTTGTAGATGATATATTAGCTTGAATTAACTCTGTATTATCCAATTTAAATATACTACTATATTTTAAATCTACTAGTGACTTTCCTGTCAAATCTATTATTCCATTATTATTATAACTTGCAACTATATATCTATTGTTATCTATTTCTTCTATATAAGTATAATCCTTATCCACAACAACGTTTCCACTATTGTCTATTATTTTGTACACTTCATCTTCTCCATACACAATACTATGTGCTCCATCCATAGTTGGCATCTTGTATATATAACCATCTGTTACCTCATTACCATTTATATCTATTATCTTGCTGTTGCCATCTTCTTCTACACTTATATATACTCCTCCAAATGACAAATTTGTATATTTAGGTTCTATTTTAATATTTCCTTTTCTATCTACCACACCTTGTTTTCCATTTCTTTGAATTACAAAAACGTCATTATATGCATTATATGTTATCTCTTCATATTCATAATCAAGTATAGTAGTTTTATTTTTTAACAATCCTGCTTGTCCATCTTTATAGGCTATTAAATATATATTGTCTTCATTCTCTATTTCTGATACTCTTTCTATTTCTGTATATTTTGTATCTAAAATTTTATCTCCTTTATAGTCTATATATCCATATCTATATCCATTTTCTTCTGTTTTGCATACAATAAAACCAGTTCTTTGATATTTTGTGTTAACATCATAATAATTATCAACAGCTATGTTATCATAATCTGCTTTAATTACTTGCACACCATTTATATTTATTACACCATATTTATCTTCTTGCTTTACAAGTAACATTCCCTCTTTATATTTTACAGCAGATATATCATCATATATAGCATCAGTTATTTCCTTGCCGTCAAGGCTAACTAACCCATATTTTCCATCTTTTTTATATTTTACTACTGTCTTCTCAAAAGGTATACCATCTGCAGTTGTTTCTGCTGGTATTGCTTGTACTGATTCATACCCTGTAAGGATTTGTTCTTTTTTATCATTTAGTACCTTTGTTTCATATTCCTGTGTATCTGTATTATAATTTGCCATGCAAATAAATACTGGCTTAGATGGATTAGGTATTTGTATTACATCATAATTTGGTTCTATTATTACATTACCATCTCCGTCTATTACTCCAACTCTATTATCAATTTTTATTATATTATATTCTACATTTGAAATCATCTCTATATCATATACATATTTAGCTCTTTTCATAAAATACATTGTAAGTATTGCGATTATCGCTACTATTAATATTACTATTGCACCTATTATAATTATTTTCTTTTTATTCATTTAATTTCTCTCCTATCTTTAATATACTCTTTCGTTTTATTTAGTATTATTATCATCCTCTTCTATACTTTCATTCAGATTTTTACATACTTTAACAGATTTAATTCTTCTATCTTCAATTTCTTCTACTTTATAAGTTAACTCTTTATCCTCTATTACTGGATGTTCATCATCTTCTGGAATTCTTCCAAGTCTATCTAGCAAATATCCTGATAATGTTTCATAATCTCCCTCTGGCAATTCTATTCCAAATATTTTCTTTAATTCATATGATGTAACAGCACCACTTAGTATATATGTATTTTCATCTATTTTTTTGACTTCTATTTCTTCCTCATCATACTCATCAAATATATTTCCAACTAGTTCTTCTATTATATCTTCCATTGTTATTAATCCTGCTGTTCCACCATATTCATCAATAGCTATTGCCATCTGAACCTTATTTTGTTGCATCTCTTTGAACAATTCATCTATATCTTTGGACTCTGGTACAAAATATGGTTCTCTCATTATTTGTTTAACATTTATATCTTCACCATCTTTTAAAGGTTTTAATATATCTTTTACAAATAAAATTCCTTGAATATCATCTATACTTTCATCATAAACCGGTATTCTACTATACTTAAATTTATCAACTTCATCTAGTATTTCTTTTATATTATCATTTATATCTATTGCGTACATATCAGTCCTTGGTGTCATTATCTCTGAAACTATAATATCATTAAATTCAAAAACATTGTTTAAAAGTTGCCTTTCTCCTTGTTCTATTGTGCCTTTTTCTTCTCCTTCTGCAATCATCATTTTTATTTCTTCTTCTGTCACAACCTCTTCTTCACTTTCTCCAACTCCAAATATTTTTGAGACCACATTTGTTGACGCAGTAAGTAATTTTACAAAAGGTGCTGTTACAACTGAAATTCCCCTTATTACTCCAATGGTTGCATATGATATTTTTTCGTAATATTTCATTGCTAATCTCTTTGGAACTAATTCTCCAAATACTAATGTGAAGAATGAAAGAATAATTGTGATTAATACTATTGAAATGCCTCTCCAAACTTCCAAACTAAAAAATGGCATCCAGTTATTTAACATAGGTGCTAGTTCATCTGCGAAAGCATCTGAGGCAAATGCACTAGATAAAAAACCTGCAAGTGTAATACCTATTTGTATGGTTGCTAAAAATTTACTTGGTGACTTTAACATTTTTAAAATTTGCTTTGCTTTTTTATTACCATCTTTCGCATCCTTTTCAATTTTAGCATCATTTAAAGAAATAAATGCTATTTCTGTTGCTGCAAAATATGCATTTATTAGAATTAATATAACTAATACTATTACTTGAACCAATATAAAAACCTCCATGTTTTTTGTTCTTTTTTACCATTTATATTATACACTATTTTTTTGCTTTTTACATATTTTTGCAATAATTTTTTTATATTTTGTAAAATTTGTTTTACAATTCACGGCTTATTTTTTAGAGAAGAAGTATATATATTTTTTTTAATTAATATAAGGGAAGGAACAACACTTTATAAAATGTTGTTCCTTCCTAAATGAAAGTGTGCATTACACCTACATAAATGAAATCTGCCAAGCTGTATTTGTATAAAAGTGCTTAAGTTTAGAAGCCTGTCCTTGGTAAATTCTTTTCTTTTTCTCCTGTTACTGTTTTGGAAATATCTTCTACTTGTTTTTCTTCTTCTTTCGGTTTTTTATGGTTATTTATTCCTAATGAACATGCCTGATTTAATTCTATTTCAACTTCAATTGGTTTTTCATATATTGTGTATCCATCAGGTGATTTTATTTCTTGAACATAATATTTACCTGGCATTATTCCTTCAAGTGTTACAGTTCCAGTTTCATCTGTTGTTACATCTGCAAATACTATATTGTTATTTTCATCTAGTATATTAAATTTTGCACCAGCTAGTGTTTCTGTGGTTTCTGCATCTTTTTTAATTATTTGCAATTTTGTCATGTTTTTTAAATAGTATACTTTCATTTTTGAACTTTCAAATTCAAAATCTCCTGCTGCTAATGCATAACTTTGTAATGAACTACTACCAGAATTTCCATATAGTATTGGTCTTGTTTTCATATCTGCTGTAACTTCTATTTCAAATTCTCCTTGTTTGTCTAATTCTGTTATAGGTAATAATATTTTGAACTTTTCTCCTGTTTTAAACTCTGTTTTTTCATTATTATTCTCATCTGTTACTTTTACATTCTTTATACTTACGTTATTTAATGCCACTTTATATTTTGTGCTGTCTACATTTGTTGTTACATAAAACGTTTTACTTGCATAATTTTTGTCTATGTTGTCCATATTCCACATTTTATCATTTGTCTTTATTTCTACTATAGATACTGGTTTTGTTTCTGATGAACCTCTTGCAGCCTTTGCTATTTTTTCTGCTGCTGTTATAACCCTCTTGCCTTGTTCATTCATTCCAGTAAAATCACTCCAATTATAATTGTACATTGCATCATACACAGCCATTTTAGTTGCTGCAAATGCTTCTATATCACTATTGCATCCTAATTGTTCTGCTGTTTTAAAAGGATATCCATTTGTTACTGCTCTCCATATTTTTGCATCATTTACCAATTTGTCAACTTTAACAGTATATTGCTCATCTTCTGTAACTCCTGGTAAATTTCTATTTAAACAATATGCAGGATATTCAACCCCATCCTTTTTATATACAACAAATTCAACTCCTATTAAACTTTCTCTATATTTAAAGCATACTAGCTCACCTTTTGAATATAAATCCGCTTCATCTATTATATACGTAGCTGCTTTTGATTGTGTACCAAATCCTACCAATGTTGTAATTAATGTCACCAACATTAAAATTACCGCTAAAATATTTTTAATTTTCATATATTACATCCTTTCTATGCTTATATTTTATTTAATATTATTTTTCTTGTATGTACTTTTAAATTTCTTTTGTTATTATATTATCCCCTTTTAAAACATTCATATTAACCTCCATTCGAGCAAATTTACGCTTCTTTTCAAAAATTTTATTTAATAGCCTCTATAAATTCGTGAGAATGTTACAGGTTAAAATTCCGCCATGTCAAAATTCTAATGAATTTTGATGGTGATAGCGATTGTAGCTTTAAGTAGTGAAAACTTGTTTTTCACGCTATGTAACTTCCACAGCTTGTATGCATCTTCTATAATCATGCATATTCTCTACACAAGTTATTAATGTTAGTCTATTATCTTTGGTTTCCTGCAAATACGTCCAATCTGTTTGCTTTATAATTTTATTTAGAACTACTTTATATGTTCTTTCTCCTTGATTTGTTGAGTATATTATTTTATCCCCTATCTCTAAGTCTTTTATATTTTGAAAGAAATTACATCTATATCCCCTGTTATGTCCTGCTAAAGCTACATTACCATTCCATTTTGTACTTTCTGGGAAATGACCTACAGCCAATGCTAAAATCTCTTGTGAAGTACCAGTTTTGATTGGAGCATTAACATTTATCTTTGGTATCTTTATTCTCCAATTATTATTTTTGTCTAGCATCTCTGCGATTCCTAAACCATTTATACCTGTTGTAGATAATTCCTCTCCATTGTTTTCATTTGATAAATCATCTATCATAGTATCTTCATCATAAATATCTGCAATTTGCATCAAACCTTGAAAAGTCTCATCTACTTTCATTGCATCTGTGCCTTTCCTCTTTATATTGTTATATTCTTCTATCCTAATAGAACTAGTATAAATGGGTTTACTTAAAATTTCGTCTTTATTTGCATTGTTTAAAAAAATCATATCCAATATTATAAATAAAATTAGACATATAATTATTGTTACAATAAGTGCAATAACGTTAATATTTTTCCTTGTATAATTTAACACATAATACCTCCTTTCAATAATATATATAATTTTCTCCTCTCCTTTCATAATAAATTCATTTTATTCTTTTAAATTGGAAATTTTTAAGATTAAAATACTTTAATTTTAATTAAAACTTTTTTGAATTAAAATTTGATTAAAAACATTTGAGTTTAAAATTGCAATTTATAACTACATCCATATATTACCATATTTTTTTGAATTTGTAAAGAATTTTATTACGACAATATTCGACAAAAATGCTATAAACGCCTTGTAATACCAGCGTTATAGCATTTCATCTAGTTCAAAATAAAATTCTACTCCATTTTCTAAGTTTATTACACCATACTTATTTTTATAATTATTCATTATAGCTTTGACTAAAGCTAAACCTATTCCTGTACCTCCATCATTTCTATTTCTTGATGTATCTTCTTTATAAAATCTGCCCCAAATTTTATCTATATGATCCTCTGGAATGTTATTACCTGTATTAATTACAGATATTCGTACTTTACCCTTTTCATTATCCTTAGTTATTTTTACTTCTATTTGTTTAATTCCATCTACTTCTTTTGTATGTTTTATAGCATTTGTAAAATAATTTGTCACCACTTGTTCTATGTAAAAATCATCTGCTACCACTTGTATTGGTGCATTTTGTTCAAATTTAATTTGTATGTTTTTTTCGTCAATCATTACTTTGCATTTTCTAATTACTTCATTAATTAGTTCCACAATATTGAATGTCTTATTATTAAATTCTCTTTTTCCATATTCTAGTTTCATCAATTCAAGTAATTGTTTAACAAGGGTGTCCATTTTATTTGACTCATCTAAAATAACTTCTGCATAAAATTTCCTTGATTCTTCATCTGTATTTACATTTTCTATTAATCCTTCTGCATATCCTTGAATTAAAGCAATTGGTGTTTTTAATTCATGCGATACATCCGATATGAACTGTTTTCTCATATCATCTATTTTTGACTTTTCTTCTATGTCTTTTTCTAGTTCGGTATTATTTTCTCTTAATTGCTTAATAGTTGTTTCCAATTTATCTGACATAGTATTAATATTTTTTCCTAATTCATTTATTTCATCATCTGTATCTACTAATCTATATTTTTGGCTAAAATCAAGTTTCGCCATTTTGTTAGTTATATCGTTTAATTGCACAATTGGTGCTGTAAATTTTTTAGACACAAATGATGAAATAAACGCTGAAATTAGCAATATAATTATACCTATTATAATTAATGCCTGATTTGAAATTTGTACACTTTCTTCTATTGGCATTGCAGGTATACTTATGTACAATTCATATCCATTATCTAAAAGTCCATTTAGCAGTATGTATGTTATATTATTTTCTTTGTCTGCTATTCTTTGTATACTCATTCTTGCATCAGAATAAATTAATAATTTATCTTCTTTTTTATCAACTTCCGATATTATATTTATAATAGAATATAAGTCTCTATCTGTGCTAAATGCTATTATATTTTGATCAGTTTTTATAAATATATCAAAATTATTATTAAATGCAATTCTTCTTAATTCTTGCTCAATATTGCTTGAACTATAATTAGAATTATAGTAATTATTTATTTTATTATACACATCTCTTACAGTATTTGTTTTAGAGTACAAATAAAATGACTCTAAAACAATACTATTTATAGCAACAAGACATAATACAATAATTGCTATTACTATACACATTGTAAAAAACAGTTTAAATCTTACTGATCTAAAATGATTTTTCGGTTTTGCCATTTTACTTATGCTCCCTCTAAATACTATTTTACTTCAAATTTATACCCTATTCCTCGAATTGTTTGAATATATTTTCCCTTTTTACCTAGTTTATGTCTAATTTTCTTTATATGACTATCTATAGTTCTAGAATCGCCAAAATAATCATAATTCCAAACATTATTTAATATTTTGTCTCTCGATAGTGCAATATTTTCATTATCTACTAAATATTTTAATAATTCATATTCTCTTAAGCTCATTTCTATTAGTTTGCCATCTATGCTAACAGTTCGACCTTCTGAGTCTATTACTATTCCACCATAATCTTTTAGCTTTTTTTCTTCAGGGTTTGTCCTTTTTAAGATTGCCTCTACCCTAGCGACTAAAATCTTAGGACTAAATGGTTTAGAAATATATTCATCTACTCCAAGTTCAAATCCAAACAACTCATCTTGTTCCTCTCCCCTTGCTGTAAGCATTATAATAGGAACCTTTGATGTTTGTCTTATTTGTCTTAAAACTGACCATCCGTCTAGCTTTGGCATCATTACGTCTAACAATATTAATTTTATTTTGTTTTGATTTTCTTCAAATACTTTTAATGCCTCTTCTCCATCTTCAGCTTCTAAAATTCCATATCCTTTTTGCATTAAAAAGTCTTTAATTAACTTTCTCATCCTTGATTCATCATCTACTACAAGAATTGTTGCATCTACCATTTTTAACCTCCATTCGAGCTAATTTCGGCTCTAACAAAAATTTCACAAAATATATGTATTGTTTTACTAAATACTGATTTTTATTTTTTATCTAGTTAATATATATGTTTTAGTTATTGTTCAGTATAAAAAATATTACTGAAAAGTCCGTTCCATCTTGCTGGTAGATATATTATACAATTGTTTTGTGTCCATTTCATGAATTTGTTGTTATATTAAGGTGAGCATCTATTCTTTTTTGTCTTCTATTTCTTCCTCTTCTATATTATGTACATACACGTTTTGTCCAGGGTATGCAATTTTTACTTTTTCTGATTCCAATACCTTTAGAATCTGCTCATTCACATTTTCTCTAAAAGCTAAATAATCCCCATATGCTGTAATATCCGTGTACATGTATATATTAATATTCACTCCGTCAAGTTCAATTGTATTAAAATGCACTTGTATTGAATCTTTATCAACATTTTCTGTATTATTCAATACAAATTTTATTCTACTTACTATTTTTTCAATTTTATCTGAATTAGTCTCCAAAGGAAGTTTTACATTTAACAAATATCTTCTTTGTTTCATTCTTGACCAGTTAATAACATTATTTGTTGTGAATACAGAATTTTGCATCGTTACAATTGTATTATCTGAAGTTTTTATTTTTGTACTTCTAAAAGAAATTTCTATAACTTCACCTTCATCAGTTCCAACTTTTATCCAGTCTCCAACTAAAAAAGGTCTGTCAGATAAAATAGAAAATCCAGAAATTAAATTTTTAACAAAATCTTGTGCTGCTAATGCTACAACGGCACTTCCTATTCCCAGTCCTGCAATTAAGCTTGATGGATTTATGCCAAACACTCCTAGTATTAATATTCCTGCTCCTATATATATTACATATTTAAGAATTTTACTTGTAAAATTTGCAACTGTCCTGTTTCCATCTGGCATATCATCATTTTTTAACTTTTTAACAATTCCTTTTTTAGGATCAACAAAATTAACTAACCCTTTTGCTATAATACAAATTATAGATATATCAAGCACTTTTTTACATGCATTTAAAATATCTGCAGGTGGATTTATTATTAGTATTCCCACATACACTCCTATACATATAAATAGAGCTTTCAATGGTTTGTAAAAAGGACTATTTTTTATTTTTTGTCTATCTTTTTCTCTAAATTTAAACATCTTAATTATTAAATATGAAAACACCCTACTAAATATGCAAAAAATAAAGATAATTAATAGAGCTATTCCCAAATCTATTAACTGCTCTTGAGTTATATTTTTAAAGAAATCAATAATTTCATTTATTTGCTTCATTCCCATTCTCCTTAAATACTTTTATAAGAAAATTTATCTAAACTCTATTCCATTTTGTTGGAAGAAACATTTGGTGTTTTTTCTCTATTCCATAATCCATCTACAAAATGAAACTACTTAACATGTAGAGTTCAAATCTTAAATTGATGCAATAAGTGCCTTTATTTTTATTCCTTGCTCTTTAAACATTAGCTCATGCTCTGTCTCTATATTTTCCCAAAAATCATTCTCATTTTGTAAGTCATATGTAACCTTCTCAATAGTAAAACCTGATTCTTTAAAGTAATTAATGCTATCATTAAACAATCCATCATCATCTGTTTTAAAGTAAATTTTTGCACCATCTGCTAAAAATTCTTTATATTTTTCTAGTTGTCTAGTGTGAGTAAGTCTTTTCTTTCTATGCTTTCCGCGTGGCCAAGGATTGCAAAAGTTAATATAAATTCTCTTTATACTATCTTCCTTGCATAATATATTATTTATTCTTTCTATATCATAACGAGTAATATATATATTATCAATTTCTCTGTTCGCCATTTTATACTGCTCTTCAATCTTTCTTTTTGCTAATCCAAGCATTGCATCAACTAAATCTATGGCTATATAATTTATATCCGGATTATATACAGCTAACTGAGAGATAAAACCTCCTTTTCCACAACCAAGTTCTAAATAAATTGGGTTTTCATTTCCAAAAAGACTTTTCCATTTTCCTTTATATTCCTCTGGATTATCAATATAAAATGCACTCTCTTCTAATTCTTTTCTCGCCCACGGTTTATATCTTATTCGCATCTTATTACTTTTTCCTCCTTTTATACATTCATATTATACCATGTATTCGAAATTTGTCAATTCATTCCGTTTTTTAACCATTCTTGTCTCTCATTCACATTTTAGCACATTTTTAAGTGAGTGTTGCATTTTTTGTCTATTTTCTTCTCGAATATCTTTTAAACAACAAAATCCATTTAGCTTAACCAAACACCTGGATAAAGACATTTTTATGTCTTGACTTTTTTTACTTTATATAATATTCCAAGTTTGACACTTTTAAAAGAGTATAAAGTCTGTAATGCAGTAGATAAGCTCGTTACAGACTCTAAT
>CALXWQ010000020.1 GCA_944392435.1 uncultured Clostridia bacterium | reverse complement strand
GCTGAATTAAGAGAAAAAGCTATTCTTGATGAAAAAGAAGCTGAATATACTGGTTATTGCAATGGTCTGGAAGATGGTATTGAACAGGGGATTAAACAAGGTATTGAGCAGGGCATTGAGAAGGGCATTGAACAAGGTATTGAACAAAATCAAAAAGATGTAGCTAAAAAATTAAAACACAAAGGTGTAGACATAGATTTTATTGTTGAAATAACTGGACTTTCTAAAGAGGATATAGAGAATTTGTAATTATTCTTTATTTGTAATTACACTGCTACATACCTTTTTTATATAATTTTTTATATTTTCCTCGTTTCAAAGTAACGAATATTGTTGAGTACTTTGTTCAAATTTAATACCTATTGTAAATAGTAAAATAACATGTACCAATGTGAAGTGAACCCTCCCTATTAAGCAAAAAGACTTAATAAGGAGGGGGCTTTTATGCATATGAAAAATCAACATGTAATATTTTACATATTGATTTTCATATATTTTTTATTTAATTTTTTAAAATTTACACAGTCAAAATTTTACAGTCTTCTTTCGTAATATATTGTTAACTTTTTATGTCTTAAGATGGTGGATATTACATTACACTACCAATGTGAGGCGAAACGAGCCAAAATCGCCTGCATACCCATTGGTGCCAGTATCCTCCTGTGTAGTAGCTTGCTACATATTCATCTGCTCCTCCACACATGTCGTATATTCCATATACATTTCCCGTTGTACTTTCTACGAAAATCAGCTTGACCGACATATTCGAGCTACTTTTTAGAAAATGTTGTTTCTTGCCATATAAATGTGAATTAGCAAGCCGTGAATTGTAACTAAAGGATAATAGCTTAATATTCTTTTATATTCGAAAGTCTTGTGTTTCTAATAAAATATATTTGTTTTTATTTAGTTCAAAGAATTTTGATTTACATTTTACTTAAAATCTGCTATTATATATATGTAGAAGTAACATAAATATTTTTAAAAGGAGTTGTAAATTTATCATGAATGAATTAAATACAGGTTCAGGAAATGAGTCTATAACTGTAGAAAAGAATATAAAAAATGTACAATCAGAAAAAATTACTAAAGTAAATAAAAAAAGGTTACCACGTATATATTTGTATTTTATTTATTTTTTGGTATTTTCAATTATTGGCTGGCTTTTAGAAACCGCCTTTAGTTTTTATTCATTAGGTCATTTTACTAAAAGAGGATTTTTATATGGTCCACTTTGCCCTATATATGGTTGGGGAGCAATAATATTAATTATGTTTTTTAGTACTTACAAGAGAAAACATAATTTTAAATTATTTATTTATGCAGCTATTGTATTTTCTATATTTGAGTATTTAGTAAGTTTTGGAATGGAAGCTTTATTTTCACTTAAATGGTGGGATTACACAAAAGAATATTTGAATTTAAACGGAAGAGTAAGTATATTTTATTCCTTTGCCTGGGGAATAATTGCTATTTTGTTTATAAATTTTGTTTATCCATTCTTTAAGAAAAAAATAAATATTGTATTATCAAAAATACCATATAAAGTTCAAATTATAGCTACAAATGTGCTTTTAATTGCACTTATTGCAGATACTGTATTATCTAGTGTAAAATATTTATTACAATAAAAATCGACATTTTTTGCAAAACATTGTATAATATATATGTAAGTTATTCACTTATTATTTTAGGAGGTATGCATAATGGCACGGACATTTGGTGAAAGCATGACCATTTTTGAACGGCATGAGGATGAAGTTACTTGGAAGAAGAGAATTGTAGTTACTTTAAAGTTTTTGCATGACCTAGATAAAGATTCTACTGCCTTCAACAATTATATGTTGAGATTGGAAAATTTGATTGCAGAAGGTTTTGATGAAAATTATAATTTTCCTAATTTCTCAGATTCATTATTTATTGAAGCTTTAAAGAACTATTCTTTCAAACAACTTTCTTCCTAACCTCTGGAGAAAGCCTGAAACTAATGTTACAGGCTTTCTTCTTTTTTCTTTGCAATTGCTAAGCCATCCCCTACTTCTAGAATTTCAGTATCTAGTTCATTGTTTTGTTGTAATTGAGCTAAAAACTCACGCAAATTTCTTACTGCAGTGCGTTGCTTATGTTTATTATAATCACTCATTACATATCCTTTATACAAAACATTGTCAGCAAGTATTATTCCTCTTTTGTTTAACATTCTTAGTGCTTCTTTTAAGAAAAATGGATATTTCCCTTTTGATGCATCAATAAAAATAGCATCATATTTTTTATCTATACTTGGTAAAATTTCTACAGCGTCACCTTCTATAATGTTTATCTTATCTTCCACTTCTGCCTTTTTTATATTCTCCATTGCCTGCATCACTCTATCGTGTTCCCTTTCAATCGTATCAATAATTCCATCTTCTGCAAGAAACTCTGTAAAACATATGGCGGAATACCCTACTGCTGTACCTATTTCTAATAATCTTTTAGGTTTTGACTTTGTCAATTCTCTTTCTATAACTTCCAAAGTATCATCCATTATTATAGGTATGTGGTCCTCTAATGCTTTTTGTTTTATTTTTTCTAATTCTATCTTATTCAAAATTTACCTCCTTTTCTAGAAAAGCGACCTACTTGGTCGCTTTTTATTAAATATTTTGTTTCTGAGGAGTGTCCTTTTTATTCATGAATATAGCAAAGAATTGTGCTTTTGGCTATGTAAATGAACAAGAAAACCTAAGGCATACTTGGTGCTGCGCCAAATGATTTTCGCAATGAAGTAGTCAGCTTGCCAAAACGCATTTATTTTTCAAGATTTATTTTCTTCTTGCTTCTCTCTCCCTAGTCTTACTGTCCAAAATTTTCTTTCTTAAACGAATATTTTTTGGTGTTACTTCAACAAGCTCGTCATCTTGTATGAATTCTATTGCTTTTTCTAGTGATAATTGAATTGGTGGGACTAGTCTTAATGCATCATCTGAACCTGATGCTCTTGTATTTGTTAAGTGTTTTTCTTTGCATACATTTATTGATATATCTTCATTTCTTGAGTTTATACCAACTATCATTCCTTCATATACATCTACACCTGGTCCTATAAATAGTTCTCCTCTTTCTTGTGCATTATATAGTCCATATGTTACAGATGTTCCTTGTTCAAATGCAACAAGAACTCCTCTTGTACGTGCTTGGATTTCTCCCTTAAATGGTTCATAGCAATCAAATATGCTATTCATTGTTCCTTCACCTTTTGTGTCTGTTAAGAATTCTGTTCTGTATCCAATTAATCCTCTTGCTGGTATTTTGAATTCAACTTTTGTATGCCCTGCTTCAGCTGGCTCCATATTTATCATTTCTGCTTTACGTCTTCCTAGCTTTTCTATAACATTTCCAATTGAGTCATCTGGTACATTTACTACAAGCCTTTCTATTGGTTCGCATTTTACACCATCAATCTCTTTGAAAATAACTTTTGGACGAGATACTAAAAGTTCAAATCCTTCTCTTCTCATTGTTTCAATTAATACTGATAGATGTAATTCTCCACGTCCGCATACTTCAAAGCTATCTGCTGAGTCTGTTTCTTTTACACGTAAACTTACATTTCTTTCTAGTTCTTTCATTAATCTGTCACGAATATGTCTTGATGTTACAAATTGTCCTTCTCTTCCAGCAAATGGTCCATTATTTACACTAAATGTCATAGATACAGTTGGTTCATCTATATCTACAAATGGTATTTTTTCTGGATTGTTTATATCACAAATTGTATCACCTATGTTTATATCTGCAATTCCTGATAGACATACTATATCTCCTGCTTGGATCTCTTCTGTTTCAACTCTTTTTAATCCTTCATAAGTAAATAGTTTAGCTATTTTACCATTTTCATTTTTGTCGTTTTTGCATACTGCAACACTCATTCCAGATTTAATAGTTCCACGTTCTACTCTTCCTACTGCAAGTCTTCCTAGATAATCATCATAATCTATATTTGATACTAACATTTGCATAGTACCATCTATATCACATTTAGGTGGCTCAATGTTACTTATAATTGTATCAAATATGCAATTTACATTGTCGCTCTCATCTTCCAAATGCATTTTTGCAATTCCATTTTTAGCTGATGCATAAATTACTGGGAAATCTAATTGCTCATCATTTGCATTTAGTTCTATAAATAGTTCTAATACTTGGTCAACAACCTTAAGTGGCTCTGCACCTGGTCTATCTATTTTGTTTATTATAACTATTGGTTTTAGGTTTAATGCAAGAGATTTCTTTAAAACTTCTCTAGTTTGAGGCATTGGTCCCTCAAAAGCATCAACTAATAAAAGTACACCATCAACCATTTTTAGTACACGCTCAACTTCTCCACCAAAGTCAGCATGACCTGGTGTGTCTACTATGTTTATTTTTGTTCCATTATACATTACTGATGTATTCTTAGAAAGAATAGTAATGCCTCTCTCTTTTTCAAGGTCATTTGAATCCATTATTCTTTCATCGACTTGCTCGTTTGCTCTAAAAACATGGCTTTGCTTCAATAAAGCATCAACCAATGTTGTTTTTCCATGGTCTACGTGTGCAATTATTGCTACATTTCTTATTTTCTCGTTATTCATTTTTATTACCCCTATCTCTAATTTTATTTTTGTTATATACCGTTTTATTATCTGTTATCTAGGCAATATGTATGTTTTAAATTTTGTTTGAGTGCTTAAGGTGGGGACCGACAAGTTTACAAACTGTTAACGACACGTTAGTGGAGTTTTTACAGTTTGTACGCAGTTGGGGGCCGAAAACAAATATTTACAACATACATATTGCCTAGATTTTATTTATAAGTCAGTGAATATGTATATTTTGAAAATTTATGTAGGCGCGCATAGCGACCAAACGAACCTTTAGTCGAGTGCAAGCCAACTAAGCCGAGCACATAATACACTAATTTAATCAACATATGTTTTAGCTGATTGCTAATACTTTGAACTTTTTCATACTTTCTTTGTGCTTATATGGTTTCGACCAGCAAGCAACAAATAAATTTGAAAAACATACATATTTACTGAATTTTATTTAAACAATTATCTAGTAACTTTTATATTATACTCTAATCTTCCTTTTTTGTCAACATAACTATTTGCTCCATTATTTCTTCTGTTGCCTCATCTAGTTGGTCTTTGCTATATTTGCTTACATCAATTGGCTCTCCATAATTTATATACACTTTACTAAATGGTTTAAATGTTCCATGAATTCCAACTGGAATAACTTTTACTTTTGACCTAATAGCCATAAAAGCTGCTCCATTCTTTGCCTTCATGTTTTTTTCCATTCCTTTTCTAGTTCCTTCTGGAAAGATTCCTAAAAGTTCACCATTTTTTAGTACTTTTAAACATCTTTTCATTGCATCTATATCTTGCATATTTCTTTTAATTGGTATAGCATCAAATAGATGACCTAGCCAAAACAGTATTCTATGAGTAAATAAATCCTCTTTAGCGACAAAATTAACTTTTCTTCTATTGAACAATACTATTGCAGCTGCATCTAAGTAGTTTATATGGTTTCCACAGATTAAGTACGCACCATCTTTTGGAACTTCTCCTGTTATTCTTACTCTAAAGGCAATTCTATACAAAGTTCTTAAAAAGATTTTTACCACTCTTCTTACAAACTTTTTCCATACTGTTTCTTTACGTGGCTTGTATATTTTTTTCTCTAACTTTACATCAGCTTGCTTCCTTTTTATAATTTCACTTATTTCTCTTATTACCTGATTTATGCTCTTGCTTGTACTATCTATAACTTCTGCATCTTTAGCTACTCTTAAGGCTCCTAATTCCTTCGATTTATCATTTTCGTCTCTTTTTTTTATGTTTTCTAGGACTTCCACATAAGACATTTTTATGCCTTTTTCCATATTTTGATAAAATCTTCTTTTGGCTCTTTCTTCCAAATCAGCATCTAAATATATTTTTACATCAGCCGTTGGAAATACATATGTTCCTATATCTCTTCCTTCCATTATGACATCTTTTCCCTCTGCCATTTTTCTTTGAAGATTAACCATAGCTAGTCTTACTTCTTTAATGCTAGAAACATCAGAAACAAATTCTGACACTTCTTTGTTTCTAATTTTTTCTGTTACATCTTCTCCATTTAGGAAAAACTTTTGCTTTCCATTCTCCATTTTCATATCTATATTAATACTTTTAAGCATTTCTCTTATTTTTTCTAATTCATCTAACTTTATCCCTTTATTTAACATTTCTAAAGTCACGCATCTATATGTGGCACCAGTATCTATGTTTAATAACTTGAATTTCTTGGATAGAATTTCTGTGACTGTTCCTTTTCCTGTTCCTGCAGGTCCATCAATTGCTACTATAAATGACATTTTATTAACATTCCTTTCCACATTCTTTTACCTTTTAGCAATGCTGTCTGGCATATGTATTCCCTTAGCCATTACTGAAACTTCTTGAACATTCATCGTTGTTAATCGTTCAATTTCTTTTTTTACTTTTTCTTTAAAAGATCTTAATACATTTACTATATTATAGCCAAATACCACATATACTTCCACATAAATATTAGTTTCCCCTACCGAATTTTCCACTCGTACTCTTGAGACTCTATGTATTCCTTCAGTTTTTTTAGCCACATATTCTGTAATCTGTCTGAACACAGTATCAGAGATAGTAAACTTTCCTAAATAACTAAAAGTAGGTCTTATAATTGACTTTTCTGATATGTATGGCTTATTGTTATTTCTATACTTAAAAATTTGAAGGGGATCTAATATATATCCAGCAAAATCCCTTTTTATTTCAAAAGTTGGAACTGGTATAACATGCTTTCCTTCTGTTGTTCTAATTCTTTTAGCAGTCTCCATTTCTGTTTCTGTTGCAACTTCATTTATATATATAGTCTTTTCTGGCTTTGGTAACCCTAAATTTTCAGCTATTTTTTCAACCATTCCATCCGATGTTCCAAGTATTAGTATTGCATCTGGTTTAATAATTTTTATTGCATCTCTCATGCTATCTCTATCTTTTTTGTCAATAAATATAGCTTTTTTTACAGTTTCTATTTTAGTTGGTGCTTTTTTTGCTGAACTACCAGCTACCACATCATTATCATTAACCAAAAGTCCATCATCTATTATATAGTGTATATTGTTTTCGTTTGCTACCATTTGTGCTCTGTAACTTTTACCAGTCCCAGATGGTCCTACAAATGCATATACCCTTATTTTGTTATTAAACATTAATTTTCACACTCCAATTACTACACCTTAAGCATATTTACAATTTCAGATTTATCTTGAACTCCTACACTTCTTGCTGCTTCTTTTCCGTTTTTAAAAACTATAAAAGTAGGTATACTCATAACATTATACTTTACTGCTAAACTTTGCTCCTCATCTATATTTATTTTGCAAACTTTTACTTCACCCTTTAAATCATCTGCAATCTCATCTATAACTGGTGACATCATTTTACATGGTCCACACCAACTTGCCCAAAAATCTATTAAAACTGGTTTTGTTGATTTTAAAACCTCCTCTTCAAAATTCTTTCCATTTAAACTTAAAACTGACATAATTTCACTCACCTTTCTTATTTATAATTATATTCATGGCAGCTTTTGCACCTTCATACACTGCCTTATTAACTTGAAGCAATCCACCTGTACAATCACCACAAGCATACAAACCTTTTACATTTGTTTGCATATTTTCATCTACTGCAATATTATTGTTTTTTACAATTGCGCCAATTTTTTTTGCTAAATCTGTACTAGATGCGGTTCCTATTGCAACAAATACTCCATCTATTTTCTTTGTATTATTATTCTCAAATTCTACTTCTTCTATACTATTTGTTCCTCGAAATTCTCTTATAGGAGTCTGCTCAATTTCAAAATCTGATGCATCTCTGTTTTGTATCATTTCTTTTCCATTTGTTAAAATAGTTACGGAATTTGCCACTGGTTTCAATTGTTTAGCCTCGTGTAATGCATAATTTCCATTACCAATCACCGCAACATTTTTATTCTTATAGAAAAAAGCATCACAAATTGCACAATAGCTAACTCCTTTTCCTTCAAATTCTTTAATTCCTTTTATGCTAGGCGTTATTCTGTTAGTTCCCGTTGCAATTATAACGTTTGTAGTTTCATATTCTCTATTTGGAGTTGTAACAATAAAATTATTTTCAAAAGAAATATTTGTCACTTCATCCATTTGAATTGGAATGCTTAGTCTTTCTGCCTGCTTGATTCCTACCTCATATAATTCTTTACCAGAAATGCTTTCTATTCCGTAATAATTTTCTATTTTTTCAGCTTTTTCTAAACTACTCTTTCCATTTGAAATTATTATAATGTTTTTCTTAGCTCTTTTTAAATATATTGCAGCTGAAATTCCTGCCGGTCCGCTACCTATTATAACTACATCAAACATACTTTTTTCCTCCAAAATAAAGTTAGTGTCCATAATGCAAATGCTCAGAATTTTGCTTACATTATATCATAAATATTCTTAAAATTATATCCTTTTCCCTGTAAATATTTTATTACATCTTCCAAAGTTTCATATGTTATCTTTTTATCTGCTGCATCATGCATTAATATTACTACATTATCCCAACCATTTATAGTTTCCTTTAGATTGCTCAATATAGCATCTTTTGTTTTGGCTCCTTCTGCATCGTAAGTTAATGCACTCCAATCTAAATAAGCAATTCCATTTTCATTTAGCTTTTTGCGAGCTTCTTTTTTTATTTTTTCATATTGTCCTCCATATGAGCCACCTGGGAACCTAAACAAATTACTTGAATAACTATTATTACCTAAGGCAACCCTTATAGCATTTTCTGTTCTATTATATTCCTCTAAAACCGAATCTGCACTTTTATATATACTACTATATTTATGAGAAAAACTGTGGTTTGCTATATAGTGTCCTGAATCATATTCTCTTTTTAATATATCTGGATTTTGCTCTACTCTAGTACCTAAAACAAAAAAAGTTGCTTTTATATTATATTTATCTAAAATATCTAATATGTGTGGTGTAACTTCTTTTGTTGGTCCATCATCAAAGGTCAAAAAAACTCTTTTACCATCTGTGCCATTGTATATATTCTTCACAGAATCAATAAACTTTTGGGCATCTTCACTAATCTGTTTGTTACCATTTGCATCATCAGATGGCTGGCTATTTGAAACTTCTTTGTCTTCTGCATTGTCACTTTTTCCTTCTATATTTGCACTATTGTCGCTCATTGATACCTCTTCTGTTATTACATTAGTATTTTGGGCTGAAGCCTCTACAATTTTATGTTTGTTATAAAAAATAAAACCTAATGATGCAATAATTCCAATTATAGAAAAAATTATGATTGCGAAGACAATTTTTTTATCTCTATCTTTCCTCATTCCAACTATTTCTATTTTACGATACATATATTGCTCCCTATTTTTTATTTTGCCTTACTATTATATAATAATTTTATGATTTTTTCCACATTATTAGAAAAAAATTTCGTAGCTTGCCTATTTACATTTATACAGCAATAAACAACATTTGCTGTATATTTTAAAATAGCAACAGGCAAGCTACGAATTTTAACTTAAAATAATAGCATAACAAAGAAGCGTACTATTTTATTCAATTACTAATGAATATGTAATACTTGTTATAAAGTCATTTTCTACTATAAATGCTAATAGTACATTTCCACTTTTATATGTATATTGATTTCCTGTTTGTTCATAGCTTTCTCCATATTTTTCAAGCATTACTGATTTATCATCAGAAATTTTAACTCCCTCTGTTGTTGTAATTTGATCATCTATAAAGTATACTGAGTATATTTTTTCTTCTTCTCCATCTTGGTATGCTGTAATTTCATATGATCCATAATTATATACTTTGTCTGTACCTTGTCCTGCACAGCTTGGTACTTCGGAATATGATTGTTCTTGTCCAAATATTTCTCTTGAGAACACTGCTCCTGGAGTCATGTCCTTTCCTTCATATTCTAGTTTTATTGCTGTAGTGTTATTTTCTTCTTGAGTTACTGAGGTAGAATTGTTTGATGCTTGTTGATTTGATTCTTCTTTATTATTTAATAAGAAATATGCTGCAATTGCTATAACCACTACTATAATTATTGCAATTACTATTATTGATGATTTTTTCATATAGTTTTCCTCCTTGTATAATAAAATTTTTATTGCTTACGCAAAATCAAATTTATAATATCATAATATTAAATTTAAAATCAATAGTTATTTTATAAATTCTTTATATTCCTGTAGTTTCTGGTTATACAATTTATCTCCACTGAAATCTGTTAAATTATAGTTTTCTGCTAATATATTTGCAAAAAACTTTGATAATTTTGTAGCTCCATTTAAGTTTAAATGTAAACCTCCATCATATGTATCTGTAGAATAGTCTATTCCTATTTCCTCCACATTGTTTTTTAGGTTATAATAGTCTATATCATTTTTTTCTGCATATTGCTTTATTTGTTCATCATATTCATCATACCAATACGGATATACACTTGGTGCTTTTATTAAAACAAGTTCTATTGAATTGTCTTTACATAATTTTGTTATTTTGTCTAAATATTCGTAGCATATATCTTCAAATTGATAACTGGCAAGTCTTTTCTTGACTGGTAAATTTTCTACTGGTTTTACATTTTTGTTTACTAAAAATCCATTGAATGTATTATCTTTTCTTTTAAATAAATATTCAAAATCTTCTTTAGTTAATTTATCATATCTTGAGTGATATCTTAATAATGGGAAAATATAATACCAAATATTTTCGTCTTCAGTCATAGATGCTTTTATAATATCCACTTTTTGTTTAGACCATTTCATATAGTCTATTGTAAGTCTATTATACTCTTCACTTACAGGTTCTGCATATCTCATTGAGTTTACATTAAAAACTACTACTTTTGGTTTTTCGTATTTTAAAGTTTCTTCTAAAATGTAATATGATTGCCAAATTAGCTGTTGCGATGACCCTCTTATATATGCTTTTATTCCCTTTTCTTCAAACATAACCATAGGAGAAAAGTTTGCATACACCTCGCAGTCGCCTATAAATACTACTTCATGGTCTTTAGATTCATCATAATACTGTGAAATCATGCTACCTTCTACTAAGCTTGTTGCATATTTAGGACTAAGAAGTCTTGTAAAAAACATAAAAAGTATTATAAAGAATATTATTATGATAATTATTCTAAGTTTTCTCATGTATATTTCCATTCCTTCCTTATATTTTAGTGATGACATTCTTAAAATTTACTATAAATAAAATTACTTACATTAAATCCAATTCCATAAATTCCTAAAACAAGTACAATTAGGCACATTGTCCCTATTAAAATTGTTTTTGTCTCCATTTTTGAATTTTGTAGTTTTGGTAATATTTTTTCTTTATTTCCATCAAATATAAATAAGATTAATGTAAATATGGCAAATATTATCCAATCTGCTATCGTTAATCCTAAATTTAATATTTGTGTTGCTACCTCTGAATAATTAAAATTTGTGAATACTGATGCCATCATTTTTAAGGATGTGGTTTGATCTGGCCAGATAAAGAATGACCATAAAAATGATATTAGTATAAATGTGACTAATCTGTTTAATATCTTTGATTTTGTTTTAAATTTGTCTCCAAACATTACAAAAATGCCATTTAAGATTCCCCATATTATGTAATTTACTCCATGCCACAATCCCGACACTAAAAATGTAATAAGCAAATTAATGTTTTTCCTAAATGTGCTACATCTATTTCCTCCTAGAGGAATGTATACATAGTCTTTTAACCATGAGCTTAAACTAATATGCCATTTTCTCCAAAATTCTTTGAAACTTTCTGAATAATATGGTGAATTAAAGTTTTCTTTTAAGTCTATTCCTAACATTTTAGAAATACCAATTACAATATCTATTCCACCACTAAAATCTGCATAAATATTAATTGAGTAAATAATCATTGCGAGTAACGCATAAGCTCCGCCATACTCTTCATTTCCAGATATACTTGAAATTATTATTGCAGCTCTACCCGCAATAACAAATTTCTTTATAAGTCCCCAGCCAACACGTAGCAATCCATCAAAAATATTGTTTGCTGTTATTTTTCTTTTTTCTAGTAAAGTTTTTTTCATGTCATCATATCTGCTGATTGGTCCTATAAACAAATGTGGTATGTACATAATGTATAATGTAAAGTTAAATAACTTTTCTTCTGGTTCATATTTATTTTTATACACATCAACTAAATATGAAATTATTTGTAATGTATAGTACGAAATACCAAGTGGTGCAAGTATTGAAAGTTTAGTAAATGGTACTACTTTCATAAATATTAATATTGCTAAGTTTATTATAATTGTTGCTATTAATACAAGTTTTTTGTTATTACCTTTAAGGTGCTTTGCTGCCACAAAGGTTGTTATTATACTAAAGAATACATAAAATAGACTTTGCCACCCAAAACTTGCATATAATAAAATACTTATTATTAACAAAAGTACATTCATTAGAACTTTTCCTTCCTATATTATCGTGTTGTGCTTTGCCAGTTATAGGAATTGCAATTTCCTATAACTTAGCAAGCAACAAAAGTTGCCCTTTGCTCCAAGTGTTATAATCATAAATCAATTATTCTGCCTTATGGAAAGAACTTGACCATTTTCTACCTTGCATTGATGGACTATTTAGTTTTTGTTCATCTGTTGCTGGTCCTATTAGATGTCCTCCTGGAGTAGCGTCATAATGTCTCCATTTTCCATTTTGATATACTAAATTCCAATAGTGAGTTCTATCTGTTGTATAAATTAATTGATTTTGAATACCTGCTTTATTTAAAGCTTTTTGTACTAGTAATGCATGTACATAACAGTTTCCAGTATAATTTGTAAGCCCATACCAAACTGGGTCATTTCCACCCCAACTTGAGTTATAATAAATTTTATTTCTTATGGTAGAAACTATTGAGCTAACGCTCTTTCCAGCTAGATAACTATTATAAAATTGGTTAAATTTGTTATTTGTATCTTCTTGATTGTGGTTAACTGTTATTTTTCTTCTTGCAGTTGAAGAGTTCCCCTTTTTATCTTTGGCAGTATAGGTAATATAATACGTTCCTGCTTTTGATAAATTTACTGCACTTGAATTTACACTAAAGGTACATGAACCATCTCTAGCATCTACTGCTTTTACACCGCTTTTATAATTTGGGCTTGAATTTTTTTCAACGCTCATACTGCTTAATCCGTAAAATACTGGCCCTTCTGTATCTTTTTTTATTGTTAGATTTGCTGTTTTTTCTACTTTGTTTCCATATTTATCTTTAGCTTCAATTGTTATTTTTTGAGTTCCTATTTTTTTATAGTCTATTTCTGTCTTTAAATTAGTCTTCACTTCTCCTGATGCATCTTTGGCAGATACTATAAATGCATCTTTTCCACTTACTTTTTCATCATCATAAATTGTTACATTTTTCAATTTTAATTCTGGTGCCTTTGTGTCTTTTATAATGATTTTTACAATTTCTTCTTCTCCATTTATTTTAACTTTAAGTTCATATTCTCCTACTTCTTTTTTGTTTATTTTGTCTATTTCAGTTTGTGACAACGAGTCTTTATCTTCCTCATAATTTAGCAATATATCTTTCTTTTGTAGTTTATTTCCTAATTCTAAATTAAATTCTTTAACTACTCTTGAAACATTAAGTTTACATACATTTGAGGTAATATTATTTGAACTATCCTTCACTTCGACTGTTATATCATATGTACCTATTCCAGTTATCTCTGGTGGATTTATGATAGAAGTAGTCATTTCTGATAAATCTTTTTTAGATTTTATAAAATCATCTGCTTTTAATTCATAGTCAACATACTTATCTATATTTTTAAACTCAACCTCTGGTGGTGTAGTATCTATTATATTTAATGTTACTACTTGAGTTACATTCCCATATGAAAGTTCTATTTGATAACTACCAGTTTTGCTAAAATCTATTGTTGACATATCTGTAACAAATTTTGCACTATCCATATATTTCTCATCTGCTACAAACTGGCTTAGCTCAACTTTATCTGTTCCTAATTCTATACTTACATCTTTGAATTTTTTACTATATTTATTATATACAAAGAAAATTAAAAATGAAATAAGTGTTAAAATAAGAACAACTATAACAAGAATAAGGACTGCTTTTAAAGGTCCACCTTTAGCTTTTGTTTCAGAATGTTTCTTTTTGTTTCTTTTTGTATTTTCCTTAAGATGTCTATTTCTTTGACCTTTATACTCTACATTAATTATTTCTTCTTGCTTATTATTTGATATTTCTTCTTTAACATTTTCCTCTGTACTTATCTCTTCTTGCCCAGTTTTCTCTTTATTCTCATCTTTCATAGTTTCCTCTAATCCATCGCCTTTTTCTTCCCTTTGAGTTTTCTCCATTTTTATTAACTCCCCTTTCGTTTATCTTCTACCTTCTTATTCTATTTAAACTCTATTCTGGCACACTACTACAACATTTTGTAATATAATACCTTCCTGTACTATAATTGTTTCCAATGTCTTCTCTAGCATCTAAATCATTAAAGTGCCACCATTCTGAGCATAATGGCGAAAGTCCTGCTTGTACGCAATAATCTCTGAGTCGTATAGCTCCATTAGTCATTGCATTTGCCAGTGGAACATCTTTCCAAGCTGTTTTTGAATTACTATCCACTGCATATTTTAGGCTAATTGCTTTATTGCTTAATTCATGCATTTGAGTAGGCATTTCTTCTTCTGTGTAATCTGTAATAGCCATGTATTTATATGAACCAGTCTTTTTTATTTCATAGTCATTTATTTTTACCAAACTAACATCCATAGCAATTCCTCTTTGATGGTTAGACAACACTTGTGCTATAAACCAGCCTTCGTTCCATCCTCCACCATTTATTCCATTATACACAGTTTTATTTGTATTCATCAAATTTCTTAAATTATCTGCTACTGCTTTTTGCGCTTCAAATGGTCTATATGTCTCATATATTTTAAGTGAGTATCCATCTTCTAAAGCAGTCTTTTGAGCTATCATTATTTTTTTTGCCATTGCATAAATAACAGGCATCATATATTCATCTTTTGACAATCTTTTATTATATGCTTTATTATTATATAACTGTTTTCCTGTAATATTTGGAATATCAATTTCTGATGATTTGAATAAAGAACTATAACTATTGGTGTCATCATAAATTATTGATGGAATGATGTCTGGCAAATTTACCATACAATATTTATTACTTATCCACCCCACCTTATTATTTATATTAATTTTAAACCAATTTCCACTTTCTTCAACAATTTCAAATGCTGTACCAGCATTAATTTTTAATAAAATTTCTGCCGAATCGCTTGGATTTTTCCTTATATTTGAATTTATGGAAGCATAACCTGTTGCTCCTTCTATAGGTAACTCAAAGTATATTCCATAATCTGGGATTTGATTTAAGCTTTCTAAATATTCTTTAAGATTAATAATATTTTTTGAAACTGAGACCTTTTCTACGTTCTCAATGTTATTAGAGCTTTCATTTATTGCTACTGTATTTGTTTGAATAGAATTGTTGTATGCTAATTCGTGATTTGTTGTTACATATACAAATCCAACACAAAGGATTCCAATAATTACTAGAATAGTTAAAAAAATAGCTATCCTTTTTAGTGTTTCATATCTCATATGCTTGTCCTCCTTGCACATTTCGACTTTATTATATTATATCCTTCATATTTTGTAAAGTGTAAAGTATAAAG
>CALXWQ010000019.1 GCA_944392435.1 uncultured Clostridia bacterium | reverse complement strand
CTAATACCTCATTTCAAAGAACTTTCACACACTTTTATTTTATTAATACTTTAGTACTTTTTGTTTTGTACTACAAGTGTAACTTAATTCTACACTAATGGCACAATTTTGACAAGTACTTTTTTAAAAATTTTTAACTTTTTAATTGTTACAGTGTTGCTGAATGTTACAATTCACAGCTTGTCTATTGCAATTTATAAATATACAGCAAGAAAAACATTTTCTAAAAAGTACGAGAATATGGAATGGAATGTGATTTGAGTACAGAAATTCTAAGAAAATTTTGGTAGGGAATCTCGAACCCCTTTGAGGGCGCTGCCAAAATTTCTCATAGAATTTCTACGAAAATCAGCTTGACCGACATATTCGAGCTACTTTTTATAAAATGTTGTTTCTTGCCATATAAATGTGAATTAGCAAGCCGTGAATTGTAACTACTAGATAATGGTAATACAATTTATTCTTTCTTTCACATATGCAATCTTCTGTCCAACTCTTCTACAATATTTTTACCACAAAGTATAAGTGACATAATAAATGTGAATGTTGCTATTGAACTTGAAATTATTGTAAAAATTGGTCTTGTTATTATTCCATCAAATGTAACAGAAATAATTAATGGTATAAAACTAAGTGCAGATATTATTAATTGATATATTGCATATTTATAATATCTTCTTAAACTTACTAATGTTAATACAAAAATGGTTACATTTGCTACCATTATAATTATTGGTATTGCAAGATTTATTGCCCAGCCTTTGTAGCCTAAAATGTAATCTATGCAAAGGGTTAATGCAGATATTGCTATTGTCTGTAATACTACGTTTGATGCAATGTTTATGTTTCTATGTACAGAATACATAACTGTTATCCATGAATATATTATTCCTACCATAACTATTAAACACCAAAGATATTTTGTTGATGTACAAAAATTCACAATTGTGCATGCTAATGCAATAAATAGAGAGACTATTGCCATTATTTTTATTGCAATATTACCTCTTTTTACATTTCTAATTTTAGGGTATAAAGTCATGTACACCATTCCCTTCTACAGATATTTCTATTCCTTCTTCTTTTATTTTTTTGCAAAATTCTTGTTCTACCTCTGTACTTTGAAGTGTTGAAGTAAATGTAAATACTAAAATATTTTCAAATGAGCATGCTGAACATTTAATTTTCTCTACAGTCTCTGGTGCTATTAACATTAAAAATTTGTTTATATATTTTTGATACTCTCCTATAATACCAATTCTTCCAATATTAGAAAATGTTGTAGTTGTATATTTTCTAATTTCTATGTAACTTAATTTTACTATTATTAATTTTAGAAATAATGGTATTGATTTTATAAATGCATTATTCCCTAATTTTACGTTTGCTGACATTGTTTTGCTTATTTCCTCTTTCGTTAGCATTTTTTCAAAATCTTGCTTTACAAATTTTAGCATTCCTTCAAATGTTTGTAACATTTTTGTATTCATATCTGCTTGAACTGTTATATAGCTAAAAAAGTTGCTAACTGTTTCAGATTTAAAGTATTTTCTAAGGTCTACTGGTATGCATACTTTTATAGGCTTTTTCCCTTTATATTTTTTATAATTTGAATTGTATATGGCATAGATAATTACTGCTGTTAAATATTGTGTTACAGTTACTCCTTTTTCTTTTGCTTTCTCCTTTAAATCTTTCAAATTCATATTTACATGTGTAACACCAATTGCCGCTAGAGGAAGTATTTTGCCTCTTAGCACATACGCTTTTTTTCCGCTTCTTGCCCCCTTAGATTTCTTATCGTAATTCTTCAAATAATCATCTTCTGTATTATTTGAAAGCTTTCTTTCTAATCTTAGCTTTTTGCTAAAATCCTCTGGATGTGCAAGTTCAATATATGTATATACTATTTCCCTTAAAAAAATAATTCCACTATTTCCATCTGTTAATGAATGAAAAATATCCAAGTTTATTTTATATTCAAAAAATGTTACTTTGAATAGGTAATCATTGTTTGTACTAGGTTCTATATATTTGCATGGATAATCTTTTTCTTCTTCTATTATTATATCTTTATTATTTTCTTCAAAATAATACCAAAAAGCTCCCTTCTTTAGCTTTACTTTAAAAGAAGGCAAGTTTTCCAATACTCTGTCTACTGCCTTTTTTAGTATATCTCTATTTATTTTTTCCTTTAGCACAGCCGATAGCCTAAAAACACTACTGTATTTTTTACTTGATGCTATTGGAAATATTTTTGCAGAATTATCAAGCCTTCGCCAATTGGTTGTCTTTGCCATTTTAGCTATCATTCCTTTATAATATATTTAGGTTTTTAAATATTACAGGATAATGGTTTTATCTTTTAAATAAGGAATTTACCTATAACCCTATTTACATCAATAGTCATATTTTTATATAATTATTGAAATTAAAAAGAGCGTCACTCATTATTTCTTTTTATTTGAATTATTGGTTGTTATTACTCTTTCATAATTATTTCTACTACTTTATCATACCCATCTTTTGCATGTACATTTCGTTTGCTATGTTTCATTAAAACAAAATTATGTATAGCACCTTCATATTCTAACCAATGTACTTTATTTTTATTTGCTAACGCAAATTTTTTTGCATCTGGATTTAACATATCCTTTGTTCCAGATAGTATATAAATGTTTCTTAGTTTATCTGTTGGTCCAAGAACTGGGTTTACCAAATAACTCTTCATGCCATTTTTGCCTGCATATTTTTTTCCAGAAAGTTTTAGTAAGGGCTTTCTTAAGACTGGATCTTCTATATGGTCTATATCTGGGTTTTCCATTCTTACATCAAGCCAAGGTGAAATTAATATAGTTTTATCAGGCAATCTGTGGTTTAATTTTCCATTTCTTTGATACAATCCCAATGACATTCCTCCTCCTGCTGAGTCTCCCATTAAAATAAGTTCCTTGTTTCCTATTCTGTTTATTATTTCTTTATATAGTGGTTCCATAAACTTAAATGCTTCTATGTATGTATGCTCTGGTGCTAAAGGATAATCTGGAACTATTATGGTCGCATTTGTATCATTTATAATGTCTTTAAAAAAGTGCCAATGGTATTTTTCTAATTCTCCTACATATGAGCCTCCATGTATATATAGTATGAATTTTTCATCAATTTCTTGGTTTTCTGGTTCATATAAATCCTCATGTTTATATGGCTTTATTATAAATACATCTCTCCCCATAAACTTTTTTTGTGTAAAATCATAATATCTAAAAACATCTTTTGGTAGCTTTGAAGTAGATACTCTAAGTTCATAATATAATATTGCTATTAATATAATTAGTGATATAAAAAAAAGTATTATCATAATCTTAGTTTCCTTCTATTTTATTTTCTCACATATGTTATATATTCATAATCATATGGATTATTTTCGTCTTTAATTCCTTTTTCTTGTTCAACAATTCTCCATTCACTTTCGTTTATTTCTGGGAAATATACATCTCCTTCAAATTCTTGATTTATCCTTGTTATATATAACTTATTTGTCTTAGGTAAAAGCAGTTTATATATGCTTGCTCCACCTATTACAAAATTTTCGTTTTCCGAATTTTCATATTTTTCTAATTTATCCACACTATTTATTATTTCTACATTTTTGTCATCTATGTTTAATTGAGCATCATTGCAAAGGACAATATGTTTTCTGTTTGGCAATACTCTTCCTAATGACTCAAATGTCTTCCTTCCCATTATTATAGTGTGTCCTGTAGTTATTTTTTTAAACCTTTTTAAGTCTTCTGGTAAATGCCATATCAATTTATTATCTTTTCCTATTACATTGTTTTTTGCAATTGCAACTATTATACTTAACATTTTTTACTCCATTTCCAGAGTCTTTTAGACTCTATTATTTTTTTAATTATTTAGAATTGCATATTTGTTATTTAATAAATTGCAAAATTTTCACTACTATATTCTTATAAAATTCTTTAACTAAAATTTTGAATATGTACGTTTTAGTATGTTAAATTTAAAGAATTTTAAATGTTCTAAGTTCTTTGCTTATAGTATTCTATACAATTTTATAATTTGTACTTTTCCATAGTAGAGGCTTTTAAATAGCAACCGGTATTTTCCCTATTTGCACATCCTTGTTGTAATCATAACCTTGTATTTCAAAATCTTCTACTTTAAAATCATAAAAATTTTTAGTAGCATTATTTATTACAAGTTTTGGTGAAACATCCATAGCTTCTGCAGAAATTAGTTTTTCTATAATCGGAATATGTCTATCATATATGTGGCAATCCCCAATATTGTGAGTAAGCGTTCCTACTTCTAATCCTGAAACTTGTGCAAACATACAAAGTAGTGCTGCATATTGCATTGTATTCCAACCGTTTGCTGCTAACATATCTTGTGAACGTTGGTTTAATATTAAATGCAATTTTCCCCCTTTAACTAACCATTGTGTTCCATATGCACATGGTTCTAACATCATATCTTTTAAATCTTCATGGTTAAATATATTTGTCATTATTCTACGACTAGAAGGATCATTTTTTAACAAATATAAAACATAATCAACTTGATCCATCTCTTTTAACCCTTCTTTAGTTTTAAATGTGTATTTTTTTCCTAATTGATAGCCATACGCCTTACCTATTGTTCCATTTTCATCAACCCACTGATCCCATATATGTGAATTTAAGTCCTTAACAGCGTTTGATTTTTTTTGCCATATCCACAATATTTCATCTATAGCTCTATATACTGTCTTGCTATTATTCCTTAATGTAATCATTGGGAACTCTTTTCCAACATCATACTTATTGCTTACTCCAACTATTGAAATATAGTTTGCTTCAGTTCCATCTTGCCATCTTGTTCTTACATTTGTTCCTTTTGAAGAATACCCTTCTTTTATTATTTTTTTACATGTTTCAATAAAATTCTTATCTGCTTCAGTCATTTTAACAATCCTTCCTTTCTTCTTTCTCACATTATTAGTTATTAAATAGTAATTTTTACCTAGTCTATTTTAAATTTACATATTTACTATATTTTATTCAAAGTATTGTTACTGTTTATCGTAAAAATAGATATGTAAAGTTCATTCCATCTTGCTGGTAAATCTGTATTGTTTTCTACATGTATTTGAACAAAATATATATCTGCCACATAGAATTATAAATCTAAATTTCCCATTTAGGTACATATTCTTCTTCATGCTCTCCTAATTCTTGCATATATCCATTTTGCAAATTCAAAGTATATAAAAAATTTTCTATTTCTTTGTATTCTTTTTTATTTAATTTTCTATATAAGTATTCGTCTTGCTTTGCCTTATAGGTGGGGAAATATTGTGCCATAATACTTACATACGTATCTTCTGGCATGTTTTGCTTTATCCATTTTAATATATGCTTACTATTTTGCAAATGATTTGGTAAAATCAAATGTCTAATAATTATTCCTTTTTGTATAATACCATTTTCATTGAACTTAGCTGTGCCAACTTGCTTATACATTTCTTTAATGGCTTTTGTGGCAACCACAAAATAATTGTCTACATTAGAATATTTTTTTGAGAGTGAATTTGAATAGTATTTTAAATCTGGCAAATACACATCAATATATCCACTTAATACTTTTATTGTTTCTACATTTTCATATCCGTTAGTATTGTATATTATTGGGATATTTAGCCCGCTTCTCTCTTGCAATTTTTATTGCCTCGATAATTTGATATGCATACATTGTTGGTGTAACTAAATTAATATTGTTCACTCCCTTACTTTGCTGAGAAATAAATATATTTGCTAGTTCTTCTATAGTAATCTCTCTGCCATGTCCTAATTGACTTATTTCATAATTTTGGCAATATATGCAATTCAAGTTACAGTTTGAAAAGAATACTGTACCAGAGCCATTTTCCCCACTTATGCATGGTTCTTCATACTCATGTATTGAAGCAAGCGCTATTTTTATTTTGTCATTACACCTGCATCTACCTATTTGCCCTTTATTTCTGTTTACATTACATCTATGTGGGCAAATCTCACATTTTTCTAGTTCTCGCATTTCTGGTTTCTGCATCTATTTTTACCTCCATTTGAGTAAAATTAGCTCTCTTTATCACCCAATAAAATCCTCATACTCTTCAAAGCTCAAGTATTTTGGCTGATTATCAAATACAAATGTAACTCCATTTTCTACATTTTCATTTTTTAGCACTTCTTTTACTGCTTCTACACTATAATCATTTACATTCATTATGTACGCTTTATCCACTTTTGTGTACAAATACATGTTATCCATAAACCTATTACCATTTGGGTCAAATACACATACTATAGGAGTATTGTTCTTTTCTACTGTCTCTACTAAATCTTTTCTGTACTCATATGCAAAGTTTAATTTGTTATTTGTAAGTCCAGGCGTCAATACAATTATAGCAAATGCCATAGCTAGCCCTATGCATAAATGTTTTTCTTTTATGTATTTCCCTAAAGCTAATTTTGTAACATATATTGTAAGCAAAACTATTTCTGGACAAATTGGCATTATGTATCTTAGTTCCTTATATGGTGATTGAATAAGTACAACTATAAAATATATTATTGTAGGAATTACAATCATCATAATAAACTGATTTTTGTCTGATTTTTGTGCAAGCTTATCTTTGTTTTTACGTTTTTCAATTATCTTAAATATTGCAAATATAACCAAAACTGCTAAGATGTATATTGGCAATGAATAATTAAATATTGCTTTATTTATCTCATTTATGTAACTTCCTATTCCAAATATTAGATTTTGCAATGTTATTGGCTCTGTTGCATCTATTCCTCTATATCCAAAGAATATATGGTTAATAGCATATGGAAAAATTAGTAAATATATTACAGCCGTTACTGCTAGAGTAATAGTGTATTTTACTATGAACTTGTATTCTTTTTTTCTTATATGTTTTACTAATAGATACATATAAATTCCAAATACATATATAAAGAAGTAATAATGAGTTAATCCGCCCATAAGTACTATTAAACTTGTTGGAATAAGATACTTTAACCCTATTTTTCCTTCTTTTTGATTTTCCTCTATTTTTATTGTAATATATGTAAATAGCAATATACTAAGTGTTGAAAGTGCATACATTCTAATGTAGATTGTTGTTTCCATTAAAGCCATTGATGTAGCATAAACTGCTGTTACTAATAATGCATATACATTGGATTTGAATATTTTTTTAGCAATTAAAAATAAAATTATGCTTGCAATTGAAAGAATTAGTATATTCATTATAAAACCTGTCCATAAAGTAAAATTATCTACTGTAAATGTAGCAAATATTCTTAAAAGCAAGTAAAAAAGTGGTGGGTGCACATCATTTTTTTGATTTTCATACACAGGCATTAAATTGGTAACTTCGTCCGAATTAACCTCTAAATAGTCCAAAAAATATTGTTTGTCATGCCACCCAGAAGTAAAATCTTCATTGTCCGTAATGCTTATTTTGTCATAATTCATAAGGCCATATGAATACGCTTCGTCCATATGCATATATTCTTTTTTATTTGCCGCATAAACACTTACAAGTATCTGCAACAAAATTATAACTATAAGTATTGGTATATATACCTTTTTGCTCATTTTGCAATCATTCCTTTGCTTTTAATTTTAAATATCCTAATTCGTTCCAGCGGTTATACGCAAGGTTTAAATTAAATAATAGCTTTGGTTTTGCACCTGCTCTGTTTTTATCTACAACACATGCATAATACCTTTCATCTGGGTCATCATATTTTTTTAATTTAAAAAATTTAGTATCGACTTCTTTTAAAGAATATTCATACTTATCTAAATCTTCTCTCATTATTTGCTTTATTAAACATAATGTATCTAAAACTTCTTTTACAGTCCTGCTTACCGCCAAGTCGTTTACAGTTAAATTAATTGGCATTGTTGTACTTTCTGCTAGTTGCAAAGTTGAACATATAAACATATTAAAATTCTGTGCTAAGTTAGATAAAATTGTTGCTGTTCTTTTTATTTCTTCTCCATTACCTATGTTGGCAGTATCTGTTTTTAAAGTATCGTAAAATACATATTCTATTTTCTCTTTGTAATAATAATTCATTATTACTTTTTTTAATTCATCATTTGTGTGGTCTGTTATATTTATAAAATAGATAGAGTTGTTAATTTGCTCATTTAGCCAATCTGTTACAGCAATTGTTTTATTAAACTCATCCGAAACTTTCTTTAATCTTTGAACAAATTCTTTTCTTGTTTCATTTTTCTGTTTAACAATAAAACCGTCTTGGTCGACCTCTACATTTGCATTTTTATTTGGTCTAAACTTAAATTCTAGTAACTCTCCTTCTGTTTTAGAAATCTTCTGACCATGCAATTTCTGCATTTCTGGATTGTTTAGTACAGTTGTTATTAAACAAAGTTTCATTTTTTCTTCTGACATTTCATTGGAAATTACTAGGACTTTCTTTTTGTGTACAAATGCTGTATACGCTGAAATATCTATTGTAAATCTACTTTTACCTGAATTTGATGGCATTGCAAAAGCCATTGTCTCACCTTTACGAATTCCTTTAAACACACTCGACAAAATCGGGAATGGTAATGGCAACCCATTTGTCAAATTATTTTCACCTTTTTCCAAAAAGTCCGTTAAATTTTCACTAAGTACCGCTTGTTTAAATTTTTGGGTTACACTCACTTGTATTATTGCGGCTTTAACCTCATCTACTGACATTTGGTCATACAATTCGTAATCTCTTATTCCCATTATTTGTTCTTGTATCTCTTCTCTAGGCTCTTCTATATAACTTTTTCTTAGCACACATAATTTTCTTAGTTCTAAATATACCTTTTCTGGATTATATGTTTCGTTTGCAATCTCATTTTTCAGTTCTTGCTTTTGCCTATATGTTTGATTATTATCCACAGAAAAACTAAAACCTTTTTTAGCTATTTCTGGAGTAAACTTTCCACCTTCTGTAAATAATATGCTTTTATATATATTAAGCAAGCTCTGATCATCAAAATAACATTCCTCAAAAACAATATAATACTTTACAATAAGTTTAGGATTATTTAAAAGTAAACCAACATAAGCTTTTTCCAATTCTTCATTTTTAAGTTTATCTGGATAAATAGAGACTTGCTCTTGTACCTCTTCTTTATACTTTATATCCTTAGGATTTAGCTCATCAGTTCCCCAACCATAATGTTCAAAAAAATCGTCTTCGTCCTCATCATCATCTTCATAATCGTCTTCTTCGTCGTAATCATCGCCCTCGTATTTTTCATTATTGTCAGTACTTTCTGCATTTTTGCCGTTTTCGCCATCTGAATTTTCTTTACTATTAGTGCCTTCCTTGCCACTAAAACTCTCTTCACCATTATCTTTTTCTTCATTTGCCAAATTTTCTACTTTACCATTACTTCTTCCATAATCAAAACTTGGATAAAACTCTTCAAAATCGTCTTCGGCTCCATCAGCTTCTTCTAAGTCACTTTCCAGCTCTTCTTGCTCTTCTGGTTCCTCTTCATTATCCTCTACTTTTTCTTGTTTCTCTACAATTACTTTCTTCTTTTTCTTTCTTTTTGTAGGTTCTTTTTTATCTTTTTCTTTATTCAATGCTCTAATTTTTTCCAAAGCTTGAGCTATACTTCCCTTTTGTAAAAGCTTTCTAATTTTGTTTATTTCTGTTTTACTCTTTCCTGCCTTCTCAAATGCATCTAATACTTTATATAGTTTGTCCACATTATTATCCATTCTTTAGTTCACCTCTTTTATTTGCACAAATTCTATCATAATTCGATTAATTTTACAAGCGGTAAATAATAAAATAGTATGTAGGAAAACCGTGAATTGTAACGCTGTGTTTGGTATTTTTTATCATTCTTTTGGTAAGTAAAAACTTACAAAAAATTTATTTGACAAAATATATGTTTATGCGGTATAATAAGTATAGAAAATGAGAACCACAGAGTGGTTGCCTAATAAAACGTTAAAATAAACCATTTCACTCGGCAAAGCAGAATGGTTTATTTTTTATTTGCACAAAATTACCACTAACGCAATAATCAAGGCAATAGCTATGATAGTAACTCCTACTAATCCAAAGAATAGTAGATAAATTATTTGTAATAATAAAGTTTCCATAGCACCACCTCGCTTTCTCACAGATGAACTGTGTAATATGTAAGGTGGCAACACACTCTGCTTATCTCATTTTCTATGCTATCAACTATATAATATTTACTATAAAAAATCAAGCGAACATTCAAATATTTTGTAAAAACTGTATATATTATGTTACTGTTCAGTGTAATTTATATAGAATGCTCGCATAATTCATGACAGCAATGTAGTTCCACGTGGTAGATATATATTTTGTTCGAATGCATGGAGAACACAATATATATCTACCAGCAAGATGGAACGGATTTTTCAATAATATTTTTTATACTGAACAGTAACTATATTATTAGATGTGTGATATATAGAAGGTCAAATGTGTAAATAAAATCAATTTGTATAGAATTAGAGAAGATGGAATAAATTTAGCAATAGATTTATTCTATTTTACATATAAAAAATTTAAAATATATGCAAACAAGTGTTTACAATAGCAGAATAAAATGTTATAATTTAAACAATAATCTAAATAAGGGGGTGCACTATGCAAGATAAAGAACAACATATTTACGCTGCAATAGACTTAAAAAGTTTCTATGCGTCTGTTGAGTGTCAAGAACGTGGTTTAAATCCTATTACTACAAATTTAGTTGTTGCAGATAGTAGTAGAACAGAGAAAACAATATGTCTTGCTGTAAGCCCATCTCTAAGAGCCTATGGAATACCAGGTAGAGCAAGATTATTTGAAGTAGTACAAAAAGTAAAAGAAGTTAATATAGAAAGAAAAAGAAAAGCACCAAATCAAACATTTACAGGTTCAAGCTATGATGACATTGCTTTAAAGAAAAATCCTGATTTAGAATTATCATATATAGTAGCACCACCACGTATGAGCCATTATATGAAATGTAGTACAAACATTTATAATGTCTATTTAAAATGGTTTTCACCAGAAGATATATATGTGTATTCCATAGATGAAGTGTTTATAGATATTACACATTATTTGAAAGCATATAATATGAAAGCAAGAGAACTTATTACAAAAGTTATACAAGACGTATATGAAACAACTGGAATAACGGCAACAGCTGGAATAGGGACAAATCTATATCTTTGCAAAGTAGCAATGGATATAGTTGCAAAGCACGTAGAACCTAACAGAAATGGAGTTAGAATAGCTGGATTAGATGAAATGACATATAAGAAACTGTTATGGGACCATAGACCAATTACAGATTTCTGGAGAGTTGGCAAAGGATATGCTAAAAAACTCGAAGAACATAGGATATATACTATGGGAGATATAGCAAGAGTGTCAATACAAAATGAAGAACTACTATACAAACTATTTGGAATAAATGCAGAGCTTTTAATAGACCACGCCTGGGGTTGGGAACCAGTTACTATTAAACAAATAAAAGCATATAAACCTACAACTAATAGCATAAGTTCAGGTCAAGTATTACATTGCCCATATGATTATGAACAAACAAAACTAATAGTAAAAGAAATGACTGAATTACTTACATTAGATTTAGTGGAAAAAAATTTAGTTACTAATCAATTAGTATTAACAGTTGGCTATGACATAGAAAATTTAATAGACCCATATATAAGTAATTCATATAAAGGTGAGATTACAATAGATAGATATGGAAGAAAAATCCCTAAACACGCTCACGGAACAATAAATTTAGACCATAAAACAGCTTCTACTAAAATTATAATGGAAGCTACAATGAAGTTATATGAAAGAATTATGAATAAACAATTATTAGTAAGAAGAATAAATATTACAGCCAATAATGTTGTAGATGAAGAAACAGCAAAAAAAGAAAAGCCTTTTGAACAGATAGACTTATTCACAAATTATCAAGAAAAAGTGAAAAAAACACAGGAAGAAAAGACAGAAAAAGAATTACAAAAGGCTATGATAGATATTAAGAAAAGGTATGGCAAAAATGCAATTTTAAAAGGTATGAACCTACAAGAAGGTGGAACAACTATTGAAAGAAATGGTCAAATAGGAGGTCATAAAGGTTAAATGAGTAATAAATATGATGATATTATAAATCTACCTCATCACATTTCAAAGAAACACCCACAAATGACATTAGAAGCAAGAGCTGCACAATTTGCACCTTTTGCAGCATTAACTGGTTATGATGATGAAGTTAAAGAAACAGAAAGGCTTACAAATAGAAGGATAGAATTAGATGACGAAGCTAAAAGTATATTAGATAATAAAATACAGATAATTTTAGAACAAATATCACAAAGACCGACAGTATCAATAACTTATTTTTTACCAGATACAAAGAAAGCTGGTGGAGAATATGTAACTATAACAGGAACTATTAAAAAAATTGACGGTTATAATCAGGTAATAGTATTAGAAAATAGAATAGAAATACCAATAAATGAAATTATTGATATTGATATGAATAACTGAATATTTCTTCATTTTGCTATGTTTTTTACTTCATTATTTTTTATTCGTTATCACTGCTGCTTGCGCTGTTAAATTTCCTATTGCCATGCCATATTCAGATGTATGTGTATGTTACATTTTCTTGCTATATATTTATAAATTGCAATAGGCAAGCCGTGATTTGTAACTCTGTGTTTGGTATTTTTTGTCATTTTAATAATTTTGTGGTATAATAAGTACTGTTTTATGAAAGGATGTGAATATAAATGATTTCGAAAAGTAAAGTAAATGTTAGATATGCAGAAACAGACAAAATGGGAATTGTGCACCATTCCGTCTACCCTATATGGTTTGAGCTTGCACGAACAGATTTATCTAAACAAGCAGGATTTCCATATTCTAAAATGGAAGAATGTGGACTTATGACTCCTTTAGTTGAGCTTAACTGCAAATACCATAGTCCAGCATATTATGATGATGAGCTCGTAGTTACTGCTACAGTAAGCAAGCTTACTCCTGTAAGGGTTGTATTTTCTTATGAAGTATATAGAGGAAATATAGAAAAGCCAATTTGCACAGGTTATACAGTCCATGCAATTGTAAATAAAGATATGAAACCAATAAATACAAAAAAAGAATTTCCAGAAATTTATGCAACATTAGAAAAAATGATGAATTAGATTGATTGTTTATCTATTAATATCCTGGTCTCAATAGCAATAATCTTGTCTATTAAGACATACTTACAGTAATAAGGAGGTAAGAAATAATGATTTTCGAGCACAAAGTTAGAGTTGATATTAGTAAAGTAAATGCAAATGCAGAGATAACAAATAAAGGTATGTTATCTCTCCTAGAAAATATTGCATGCATGCACTCTGACGAAGCAAAATTTGGTATTCGTGAAATACCTATAACTCATTTATCTTGGGTTCAATTAAATTGGAGAGTTCAAATTATTAGACGATTAAGATATGGAGAAATAGTTACAATAAAAACTTGGGTACATGATACAACCAAAGTTAGTACCTTGCGTGATTTTGAAGTATTAGATGAAAATAATAAACAAGTTTGCATTGCCACAACGCGTTGGACATTAACAAATATCGACACACAGAGCATCACAAGAATACCTGAAGATGTCATAAAAAGATATTCTTCAAACAATTTACTTGTTATGCCTGATTTTGAATTTAAAAAATTAAAAGAGCCTGAATCTTTTTCAAATGAATATCTATATTCAACCCAAAGAAGAGATATAGATGTAAATAAACATATGCACAATTTGAATTATTTGGATTTAGCATATGAAGCTCTACCTGAAGATGTATATGAAAAAACTTTAAGCAACGATAATTTTAAAAATATTGAAATAATGTATAAAACAGCAATAAGATATGGCGATGTTTCTAAATGTTTATATTCTTTTTCTGATGATAAACATATTGTTACTATTAAAAGTATTGATAATAAAGTTTTGAACTGTATTGTGGAATTATGGTAAGGCAGTTTCAAATAATCTCAAATACAAGACATGGTTGCATTTTCTGTACAATGTCTTGTTTATGTTTCTATTCATATTAGACTATACGTTACACTACTTTAGTTACTAAATAATGGTTTAATATTCTTTTATATTCGAAAGTCTTGTGTTTCTAATAAAATATATTTGTTTTTATTTAGTTCAAAGATTATATAATTTTTATTTTTATTGGAGCGCTTAAGGTGGGGACCGACAAGTTTACAAACTGTTAAGCGTAGCTTTTACAGTTTGTACGCAGTTGGGGGCCGGAAATAAAAATCAAAATTATATAATCTTTGAACTAACAAGCATACTAATTAGAAACACAAAGCTTTCGACATTTTCTATTATTAAACCATTATCCTGTAACCTACTTTTAAAAAGATTTATTATTTTTTGTTTACTTCTCACGAATTTAGTGATATACTTTAATTGATTTTATGAAAGGAAAAAGTTTATGGTAATTAATGAAGATGGTTTAATTACTGACAATCAAAACACTTATGATAATACATTATATTACTCTAACAAAATAAAGAGCACTGACAAAAATGGTTTAATTAATGACACCATAATTGAAAATGTTAATGTTGACGATAATAGCTGTTTTGATTTAAACAGTAGTACGGAAAGTAAAAAAGAATTAATAGACGATAATTCCATTAATTTAGAAAATACAATTAGCAATTCTGTAGATGATAATAGTGTTGATACTAATGCAAATGATTCCATTCAAGTAGAATCTCATGAAAAAGAACAAAATAAATCTATTGAAACTAATTGTTTGGCTTTAACTGTTCAAAAAGATTACAACTTTGCTATTGCCAAAAATACTGTTTTCAAAACTATTCGTATGAGTATAAAAGTAGCAATCTCTACTCTTGTATTAAATGTAATAAAATTATTTTTTTAAAGATATTTATATTATGGCAAATATAAATATCTTTAATTTTATTTATGAGGCAAAGTAAGAAAAAATCTTTTTAAAAAATCTAAATAATCTATTATTGTATATAATTGACAATGTATTTTTTCCTCTTTCTTTGCTTAATTCCATTATTTTTTTATCAAATTTTTTTAATATTTTTTCTTTATATTGCTCATATTCATCATTTGGCTCATATCGTTTTGCTTCCACAACCCCAAGCAATGGTTTATAATTCAAAAATTTTTCTATGTAAAAATCAACCTCTTCCAAAGTAGTTAATCTATTAGAAATTTTATCAAAATATGTTGTCATAATTATGTTTTGCGTTTTCATGTATAAATCTACTATTTCATTACATAAAATCTCTTTATCAAAATCTTGAATACCTTCATTTAGTTTATTTTGTAATTCTATTATTCTATCAAACATTTTTATGATAGTACTACCTTTTTCTTCAAATGCATTTAAAAATTCCTCTTCAAACTTTTCATCACAATTTATAGTTCCTTTTACTATAATGTCTTCTCCTAAAACATATATAATCTGATTTATTAAATTAGTCAAAAGTGGATAATAATTAGGGCTAATTGATTTCAAAATAACTCCAAATTTTTTTGTTATAGTAAGAGTATTCCCTACGGTTTTTGATGCAATATATTGAACTGCTGCTTCGTTTATACCAATTCCGGTAGCTAGACAATTCGCCAAAGCTACATAGTCCCATTTTTTTTAGCTTGCCCTTCTCTGTTCTCAAATCTTGTAAATAGTGAATACATTCATGCAAAATATTATTGCTAATATTATTAAAATCTACTTTTTCGTCAAAGTAAATTGAGCTGTTATCATAAATATAGTTTACACTAGATAAATTTTGTCTTTCGTTAGTGCTAGATACGTACATTTTGCAATTAAGCATTCTTATTAACAAATTATTATACTCATCTTCTAGTACCGGAAATGTTGAAACTAGCATTTCTGTAACTTCTTCTGCTATGTATCTTACTTCTCTCTGAGTAAACTCTCTAATTGGAGTTATTCCAAGTTTTTCTATTTTTTTTTCTGCATTCATTGTTTTCACCACCATCTTATGTTTTATACATTATATTATAGTTGTTAAATTAATTCAAGTATTTGTGCGAAAGTGATGCAAAATTAAATGTTACAGTCCATAGCTGGTCTATT
>CALXWQ010000018.1 GCA_944392435.1 uncultured Clostridia bacterium | reverse complement strand
ATTTGAATCAAATTATAACTTAGAGCTTAAAAATATTGAAATCTAGGGGATTCCCCAGTCAAAAAAACTCATACTAAAATTAATGTTAATTTGAAGTTTATAAGCAATTGTGGTATAATATATATAGTTTCTTTTTTTAGTTAGTGATGTTAGTACATTATTAACTACTCCCACATTTGAGGTGGAACTGCATTTGCCTCATTTGTGTTTACATACATATAAACATACGGATATTATTAAGGAGGAAGAAAAATGAAAGTAACTCGGTTTTTTGTTTGCATCATTTCCGTTTTGCTGATAGTAATCTCTGGATTGCTGTCTACAACTGCTTCTGCGATCATTCATATTGGATATGGAAAGGCGTACATTCAGGTAGATGACAAGTGGCAGGATGTTGATGCTTATGTTGACCATGATGGCAATATAAGAGTCTATGATTTGGCAGAGCTCTATGAGATTTTGCCAGAATTGGAAGATGAAGGACGTATCCGTCCATCAGATAAAGGCTATAATGTAGCTGAGTATGCTGATGAATTGGGATACAATTACACCACCAGAGAAAATGCTTTGTACATTGATACAAGGGGGTATATCTTCATCGACCAATTAGAAGATTGGTTAAATGATAAGTACAACGACGATAAGTACGATGACGACGACAGAGTTGAAGATGCTTCTGTTTATGTAAATGGACAGAGAATCAACACAAGAAGTGCTTTTATTTATCAAGATGAAGCATTTATCGAAAGAGAGACTGATTTGTATTTGATGTTTCCAGAGGAAACAAAAAATGCATATATTAGATTCTCTAAAGATAAAGTAAGTATCAAGGATTTGGCTAAGCGTTATGGATATAAATACAAAATCAATGATGATGATGTGTATTTAAATAACGACGGAAAAACACCTGCTAAAGTCTTTGTAGACAAGAAAGAGGTATACTTTGAAGATCAGCAGCCAACGATAGTACCTCCTGGACGCACAATGGTGCCCATTCGTTCTATTGCAGAGCTAACAGGAGCAGATGTATCTTGGAATGCGAGAGAAAAACAAGTAACCATAAAAGATGACCACCTAAGAATTATCATTTGGATTGATGATAAAGAATATCGTATTAATGGCAGAACTTATCGAATGGATGTTAAGCCGTATACTGAAAATGGTCGTACTATGGTACCTCTAAGATTTATTTGCGAAGCTCTTGGTTATGATGTAAAATATGACAATACTGAGAGTGTCGATATTATTAGACTCAGTTCCATCTGGTAAATATCATTCCCCTAGCCTTTAGGCTAGGGGATCTATTTGCGAAAAAATGAATATAACTTGTATAAATTTCCAAATTTAGCATATATTATTCTTGAGGAAATAATTTATAGCTATTTATTAGCGGATTGGAGGAAGTATGCTAAATTTTACGAAAATGACAGGCTTGGGTAATGATTATATTTATATAGACTGTACAAATGGTAAGAACTTAAAAAACATTCCAGAAATGGCGAAAAAATTGAGTGATAGACATTTTGGAATAGGTGCTGATGGATTGATATTAATTGATAAAGCGGATGATGGAAAATCGGATTTTAAAATGAGAATCTTTAATAGCGACGGTAGTGAAGCTGAGATGTGTGGAAATGGTATAAGGTGTGTTGGAAAGTTTATACATGACCATAAAATGTGTGATAGTGATAAGATATCTATTGAAACAATGGCGGGAACGAAAAAGGTAAAAATACTTGAAGATGATTATGGCAATTGTAATGATGTGATTGTTGATATGGGAGAGCCTATATTTCATGATAAAAATATACCATATCAAGTATATGAACCATTTACAAAGGATTTAGATTTAGATGTTAAAGGCGAAAAAATGAGATTTACTGTTGTGTCTATGGGAAATCCACATGCGATTACTTTTGTGGAAGACTTGGCAAATTTTCCAATAGAAAAGTATGGACCGATTATAGAAAACAATCCGATTTTCCCTAATAGAACTAATGTTGAATTTGTAAATATTATAGATAAATATAATATTAATGTTAGAGTTTGGGAAAGAGGAGTAGGAGAAACTTTTGCATGTGGAACTGGCGCATGTGCTGCTGTTGTGGCAAGCGGATTAAATGGATATACTGGTGAAAATGTTAATGTGATATTGCCAGGTGGAAAACTTAAGGTAGAATGGGGAAAGGATAATCATATATATATGCAGGGACCTGCTACAACTGTGTACGAGGGTGAAATAGAATATTTATAATAGAAGGGGGAGTTAATATGATAGCAATTAACAAGAATTTTCTTAAACTACAAGATAGTTATTTGTTTTCAACGGTTAGAAAAAAAGTTAGCGAGTATACAAAAGATAATCCTGATGCTAAAATTATTAAATTAGGAATTGGAGATGTAACGAGACCTATTCCAAAAGTGATATTAGATGCCATAAAAAAGGCAACTGATGAAATGGGATATATAGAAACTTTTAGGGGATATGGACCAGAGCATGGATATGATTTTTTAAGAGAGAAAATAGTAAAAAATGATTATGAAAAGATGGAAATAAGTGTAGATGAAATATTTATTTCAGATGGAGCTAAATGTGATACGGCAAATATAACTGAATTATTTGATCAAAATATCAAAGTGGCTATTTCAGATCCAGTATATCCAGTATATTTAGATACAAATGTTATGTATGGAAGAACTGGCAGTTTTCAATGTAGTACAGGAAAATATGAAAATGTGATATACATGGAAGCAACAGAGAAAAACAATTTTGAGCCAAAGCCAGAGGATTTAGAAGAGGTACCAGATTTAATATATATATGTTCTCCTAATAATCCTACAGGTATTGCAATGAGTAGAAATACATTAAAGAAGTGGGTAGAATATGCAAATTATAATAATTGTATTATTTTATATGATGCTGCATATGAAGCTTTTATAGAAGAATCGGATGTTCCACATAGTATATATGAGATTGAAGGAGCAAAAAATGTTGCAATAGAATTTAAAAGCTTTTCTAAAACAGCTGGTTTTACTGGTTTAAGATGTGCATATACTGTTGTGCCAAAGGAATGTGAAGCAGTATATTGTGATAATGGAAAAGAAATGAGAAAAATAAGTATAAACAAACTATGGGAAAGAAGGTGTAGTACAAAATTTAATGGAGTGTCGTACATAATTCAAAGGGGAGCTGAAGCTACATACTCAGATGAGGGAAAAGAAAAAATAAAAGAGAACATAGAATATTATAAAGAAAATGCTAGAATAATAAAGAATGGTTTACAATCAGCTGGATTTACAGTATATGGAGGAGTAAATGCTCCATATGTATGGCTAAAGACACCCAATGGGGTCAAATCATGGGATTTCTTTGATATAATGTTAGAAAAATATAATATTGTAGGGACACCTGGTGTAGGATTTGGACCAAGCGGAGAGGGGTATTTTAGACTTACAGCATTTGGAGATAGAGAGAAAACAATTGAAGCAATGAAAAGACTAGTGGAATTTAGGTAATATACTTAAATTCCACTAATAGCATTTCGAGCAAGTTCGTCACAACGATTGTTATATTCATTATCTGCATGTCCTTTTACTTTAAAAAATTTAACATTATGAATTTTGGTTAATTCTATTAATTCTTGCCAAAGTTCTTTATTTTTTACATCTTTTTTATCGGCAGTTTTCCAATTATTTCTTTGCCATCCGATAATCCACTTTTGTAAAAATGCATTTACTACATAGGCGCTATCACTGTATACATTTACTTTACATGGGTATTTCAAAAGTTTAAGAGCTTCAATAACGGCTGTAAGTTCCATTACATTATTGGTAGTTTCTTTTTTGCTACCTGATATTTCTTTTTTATTACCTTTATACATTAAAATTGAACCCCATCCACCTGGACCAGGATTGCCAGAACATGCACCATCTGTGTATATTGTAACTTCTTCCATAATTAATCTCATTCCTTCCTTGATTATTGTTACAAATAATAGCATAATTATTGTAAAAATTATCATTTTATGATATTATATCAGTAAATTATTTTTTGTACAAGATTATACGACAATTTATTCTTGTAATATTGAGGAGGGTTTTATGAGCAAAGTTCTTGGTATAATAGCTGAATATAATCCATTTCATAATGGACATTTATATCATATTGCTAAGTCTAAACAGGAGACTGGAGCTCAATATATAGTTGCAATAATGTCAGGAAATTTTGTGCAAAGAGGAAATACTTCAATTATTAATAAATGGACAAAAGCAAGAATGGCTTTACTTAATGGTGTGGATTTGGTTATAGAACTACCAACAATATATAGCATTTCTAGTGCTGAAAATTTTGCAGAGGGTGCTATAAAGATTCTAAATTCTCTTGGGGTAGTTGACACACTTTCTTTTGGAATGGAAACAAGTGATATTGCAACATTAAATAATATTGCTAATGTATTATATAATGAACCAAAAGAATATGTGACTATGCTTGGTCATGAATTAAAGAAAGGGCATTCTTTTCCAAAAGCAAGAGAGAATGCTTTAATGATGTATCTAAATGATATAAAACGATATGCTAATGTGCTTTCTGGCTCAAATAATATACTTGGAATAGAATATTTAAAAGCTATGAGAAAAACTAAAAGTACAATTACTCCTATAGGCATAAAAAGAGAAAAAGTTTTATATAATGATAAATATATAGTTGATGAGTTTGCTAGTGCAACAGCAATAAGGAAAATGCTTATGACGAAACAACTTAACGATATAAGTAAAGTTATGCCAAGAAATTCGTATTTATTATTAGGAGAAGAGTTAAAAAAAGGTCATTATGTTATGGATATCTCGAGATTTGAAAGAGAGATAATTTATAATTTAAGAAGGATGACTATAGAAGAGATTTCTAAGCTTCCAGATGTATCGGAGGGATTAGAACATTCTATAAAAAATGCAGCAGATTCATGCAATACAATAGAAGAATTAATAAATATAGTAAAGACAAAGAGGTTTACTCAAACTAGAATACAAAGAATTTTATTATATAGTCTACTTGGAATAGATAAAAAGCATATGGAAACATCAAGAAAGATTACGCCGTATGCACGTGTAATTGGATTTAATAATAAGGGGAAGGAATTAATATCAGAAATGATGAACTTGAATCCGAAACTCAATATTGTAACATCAGTAAAGAAATATATTGATAATGTTGCAAGTAAGAGTTTAAAAGAAATGATTGAAACAGATATTTTAGCAACAAATATTTATACATTGGGTTATTATTCTGATGCATATTCTAATTTGGATTATACTAATAAAATTGAAATTATATAATGTATATCTTTATATTTAGGAGAAATGTAAATGATTATAGGAATTACTGGAAGTTCAGGAGCGGGAAAGACTACTGTTTGCAAACTTCTTGCTGAAAAATATAATATAAAAATTATAGATGCAGATGACATAGCAAGAAAGTTATCTAAAGAATGTACAGACTATGTTAAAGATATTGTAAAGGAATTTGGAAATGATATTGTTGATGAAAAAGGAAGATTAAGGAGAAAAAAGTTAGCAGAGATCATTTATTTAGATAAGGAAAAAAGAGAACAACTTAATCAGTGTACTTTTAAATTTATAAAAAAAGAAATTGAAGTTCAAATAAAAAAAGCTAATGAAGAGATTATTGTAATTGATGCTCCATTATTATTTGAATGCGAACTAGATAAAATGTGTGATAAAATAATAGGGGTGGTATCTAAGAAAGAATTACAATTAGATAGAATTATAGAAAGAGATAATGTGGGGTATGAGCATGCTACTATGAGGTTAAAAGCGCAACCAGATGATACTTTTTATAAAAGAAAATGCGATATTATAATTAAAAATAATGGTAATATAGAAGATTTGAAAAAGCAGATAGAATGTTTACAATTAATAAGTTGAAAATAATTGCAAGTTTGGTGCACTAAAACTTAACTAACAATAGTTTTTTTATAAGTTTTAAATTTGTTTTGTAAGTCAAAATTTAATTTTTTTCAACTGGATTTGTGCCTTAAGAAAGGAATACAAGAAACAATGGGTGAGGCTGATGGAGAAAAAACAAAGACAAATTTTACATATAGATGTAAATAATGCTTTTCTTAGTTGGACTGCAATAGATAGGCTAGAACAAGGAGAAAAAGTTGATATAAGAGAAATTGAGGCTGTAATAGGTGGAGATGAAACTAAGAGGTCTGGAATTGTTTTGGCAAAAAGTATGAAGGCTAAGGCTAAAGGAGTTCATACAGCTGAGACTTTATATCAAGCAAGAATAAAATGTCCTAATTTGCAGGTATTTAAAGGAGACTATAAAAGTTATAGAAAACATTCTAATGATTTGTATAAATTATTGTTACAATACACAGATAAAATAGAAAGGTTTAGCATAGATGAATGCTTTTTAGACATGACGGATTTTTTAGGCAATTCTAAATTAATAGATAAAGCATATGAAATAAGTAGAAGGGTAAAAAATGAATTAGGATTTACTGTAAATGTAGGAGTAGCACATAACAAATTGCTTGCAAAAATGGCATCTGATTTTACTAAGCCAGATAAGGTACATACCCTTTTTGAAGAAGAAATACCAAGAAAAATGTGGCCACTTCCAGTATCAGAGTTGTTTATGTTAGGTAAGAAAACTATACCAAAATTACAAAAAATGAGAATAAAGACAATAGGAGATTTAGCAAAACAAGATAAAAATGAGATGATAAAAAGGTTTGGAAAACATGGACTTATGATGTGGGATTATTCTAATGGTATAGATAATTCAGAAGTCAATTATATAGAAGAAAAACCAAAAGGAATCGGAAACTCGGTTACACTTCCAATGGATATATGCGATAAGGAAAAATTGGAGGAAATCTTATTAATGCTCGCAGAACAGGTAGCATATAGACTTCGTAGATATGATATGTATGCAAATGTAGTAAATGTACAATTACGAACAAAAGAATTTAAAGACTTTTCGCATCAGAAAAAAATGCTAAAAGCAAACTCAAATACAAAGGATATTTATGCCACTGCAAAACAACTGTTAGAAGAGATGTATAAGAAGCGGAACTTTTATACGCTTAGTGGGATTAAGAGTAGACAATTTGGTTGAAAAAAATGAAATACAACTTTCATTTTTTACAGATGAGGATGATAAAAAACAAGAAAAAGTAGATAAGGTAGTTGACCAACTAAAGCAAAAGTATGGGTATGGCAGTATAACTAGGGCTGGAAATCTTCACTCGAGCGAGATTGTTAAATTGAAAGAATTGTAGTTATCTATTTGATAAATTTATACAAAAGTGTTTACAAATTTTGTTTTTATGATATAATTCAAATAAAATACATTAAAAGATGAAACATTATGTATTAGAAACATATGAGCCATGATAAATAGAACAAATATATTTAAGGAGTCTATTTAACATTTGGAAAATAAGAAAGGATGGAATTTAAAATGGAGAAAGAAAAACAAGAAAATATCGAAAATGAAAAAATTGAGGAAGTTAAAGTCGATGAAAATAGCAACGAAAGTCAAAGCATAGAAGAAAATAAAAAAGATGACATGACTTTTAGAAAAGTTGAAAATGTTAAAGTAAAAAAAGAAGTTAAAGAGGGGCCGGTACAAAAATTTTTTAAGGCTATATTATTAGTAATAGCTATATTAATTGCAATTTATTGTGTGTTTATATCAAGAAATATATTAATATTAAATAGTATTCAAAGTAAAGCAAGGCAATATATTGATTTAAAAAATTATTCATATGAAACTACAGGAAATTTGACTGATGGTTATACTTCTGAATTTAAGTTTAGTAAAAAAGACGATATAACTAGAACAGAAGCAACTTATTTTTCAGATACAGAAAAAAGTTTCATCATATGGAGAAATAAAAATGAAAATCAAGGAATTCTAGTATATCCTAAACAACAAGAAGCTATAGAAACAACTTTTGAGCAATCTGACTTTGGAGTGGGAAATTTTCCGATTCAATTAGCATTTGCAGGAGATACAATAAAGTTGTTAGCATTCAGTTCTATAATTTCTTCAGAAGAAGTTAATGGTAAAGATTGTTATGTTATACAAATATCTCAAAATTCAAAAAAATGGGTAGATAAAGAAACTGGACTTGTTTTAAAAGAGGAAATAAATGGAATGACTACAGAAATAGTAGATGTTCAAATTGATAATGTGAAAGAAATTTATAAACCAGACTTAACTGGATATGAAGTTATAAGACAAAAATAGTTTTAAAAGTAAAGATGAGAATTTAAAAGCTTTAAATTCTCATCTTTACTTTTGTCCATATACGTGTTATACTCATAATGCATTAAAAGGAGGAAAATATTGTGGAATTGAATAAAGTAAAAAAGTATAAAAGACAGGAAAAACTTTTTTCTATTTTGCTTATGACGTTTTGTATAGCATCTGGTATTTTAATATCTTTAGTTCTATTAGGACTAATGACATTTCCACTATTTACATATTTTGGATTCGGAACTATAGCACTAACAGCTATTGCAAGTATATATATTGTACCAGTTTTAGCTGTTATTTGGATTATTCTTATTTTAATGTATATTTCAAAGCTATTAAGGTACAAAAAAGGAAAAGGCTTTATGGTCTTTAGAACGGTTTTTTCTATAATTATACTTGCATTAATGCTAGTAGGAGTGCTCATTTTATTTTCAAAATATGGAATAAAACTAGACATAATTATTCTAGCTTCAAACATATTGCTCTTAGCTTTAGCTATAATTTCATTAGTATTTTTTTATGATAATATTTCCAAACAATATAAATCAATGATAAATAGTGAGATTGGCAAAGAAGAAAATATTTCTGAAGAAATAGTTCAAAAGGAGATAGTAGCTAGTGGAAGGAAGAAAATAATTATGGCATCAATTGTGTTAGCTGCAATTATAGTAGTATTTATTTTGATAGTAGCTATTTCGGATGCTATTAAAGATAAAAAAGAACAAGAAAGAAAAAAGGAATTAGAGGAATTTTTCAGTAGTTATAGTGTGCCGGAAGAAGAGGAAACTTCAAAAGATTTCGAATATTTTGCAAATGAATCAGAAGGAATTTTAATACATATGGGTACTCCATGGAGAGACAGATGTTTGATAACAATAAAAAAGACTGAAGATGGAGGAAAGAATTGGGAAGAAATACAAACTAATTTAAGTGAAGTATATGAAGGTTCTACGTTTATGTTTATAAGTAAAAATGTAGGATTTGTACATGATATACATGGAGGATATGATAGTTTTGCTAATTTAAAAAGAACTGATGATGGTGGGTATACATGGAAAGATGTTAAAGTAAATAAACCAGATGTAATAACAGAAAAGAATATATTTTTTAATGGTTTACCAACAGAAAATGGCGATAAGTTGGAACTTATAGCATATACTTTTGATTTGGGAAGAGACCCAGAGTATAAGTATTTTAAGTTTGAATCAGATGATTTAGGTGAAACTTGGAATTTTGTAGAAGAGGTTGACAAGAATGATTTAGAGTGAAAAGTACAATTTAATAAAAAATTAAGAAAAAATAAATGAATTATATATAAATGCAATGTATAATATTTGTAATTTATAAGTAAAGCATATTGTTATTTAATAGGAAATCATTCATTATCTATTAGATAACAATGGCTGAAATTGCTATGATTTCATTCTTTAAGGAAGGAACTTAAATCGGAATGCACACAGGGCAAACAAGGTTAATTTGTTTGCTTACTAGTACATATGGAAAAATGAAAAAAGGAATGTGAAAATAAAGATGAGTAAAAGGGCAAAGGCATTTAAATATATATTATTTATAGTTGTAGTAGTAGTAATAATAGGCTTAATAGTATATTTGTTTCCAGTAGTTAGAAATTTGAGTACACCAGAAGGACAACTGGAATTTAAAAATCATGTTGCTAGTATGGATATTATTGGATATTTGGCTTTATTTGGTTTACAATTTGCACAAATCTTTCTAATTATTATACCAGGAGAACCTATAGAGGTTTTGGCTGGAATGTGTTATGGAGGAATTGGAGGACTAATATTTATTACTATTTCAGTATTTATTACAACTACTATAGTTTTTTTTGCAGTTAGAAAATTTGGAAGAAGATTTGTGTATAGCTTTTGTAGCAAAGAGAAAATTGATAAAATAGAAAATAGTAAATTATTTAAAAATCCTAAAAAAATAGAATTTATTATGCTAATATTATTTTTAATACCAGGAACTCCAAAAGATTTGATAGTATATATTGCTGGATTACTTCCTTTAAAACCAATTAGATTTATATTGATTTCTACTTTTGCTAGAATTCCATCAGTAATATCTTCTACATTTGCGGGTAGTAATTTAGTGGCTGGAAATTGGCAGTTTAGTGTGATAATATATGCAGTAACATTTTTAATTGTAGGAATTATAATTTTTATAATAAATAGGTTTGATAAAGATAAGACTGCACAGGAAGCTATGAAGATTATGAAATAAGAGATGAAAGAAATTACAATTTTGGAGTTGCTAAACTTAGTATGCGAAATTTCTTTGGCGTAGTACAAGGTGCACTCCGATTTTCTTACTTGTCTGCCTACCCAAAATTTAAATAGGAAAATGTAAAATAATAGTAACAAATAATGAATAAAATAATAAATTTAGGTCATACTGTAAGTAATATACAAAAAGAAAGAGGGTAAATTATGATTACAGAGGATTTAAATTTATTTTTGGCTAATTTGAATGTTTTTTATAGGAAACTACAAAACTATCATTGGAATATAAAAGGAGAAGACTTTTTTAATGTCCATTTGAAGTTGGAAGAGTTATATGATGACATAAATGAGCAAATAGACGAGGTTGCAGAACATATTCTTATAATAGATGGTCAGCCTTTAGGCACGATGAATGGATATTTAGAGATAACACAAATAAAAGAGGCACAAGATGAAAAAATATTTTCAAGGGAAATATTCGAAGCAATATTAAAAGATTATTGCATTTTAATAGAGAATGCTACAAAAGTAAAAGAAGATGCAGATAATGATAAGAAATATGCAATTTCAGCACTTATGGATGAGTATTTGTTAGACTATGGAAAGAAAACTTGGATGATTAGGCAATATTTGATGAAATAGATAAAAAAAGACTATTAAGCAAGATTTTGTTTATTAGTCTTTTTTAAATTTTTATATTTATAGTCTCGAAATATTTTTTTACTGTTTCGAGAATTTTTATAAATAAGTACAATTAAAAAATAAAATTAAGAATATTTTAATAAGAATTAAAAATTAAATTAATAATTAATTGATATATTAAACTTACAGAAACAAATAAAATAATAAATTGTAGAAATATGGGGAATAATAGAATTAAGGAGGCTTAGATGAAACACCAAAGTAAGTTTAATGAGGTTTTTAAAATATTCATAATTTTTATGATAGGAAGTACAATTGGATATATAGTTGAAATGATTGTGGCACTAGTGCAAAATGGACATTTTGTATCAAGACAAGGATTATTATATGGACCATTTACACCTGTTTATGGAATTGGAATTTTAGTTTATTATGTATTTTTTAAAATTGTAAGAACAAGAAATAAGGGAATAGTTTTTCTTTCTTCTATGATACTTGGAGGAATTACAGAATATTTATGCTCATATATACAAGAGAAGGCTTTTGGAACAATATCGTGGGACTATTCAGAGTGGATATTTAATATAAATGGGAGAACAACTTTAATACACTGCTCATATTGGGGAATTGCTGGACTTTTATATGTTTCATATATAGAGCCTTTAATACCCAAAATAGAAGAGTTTGTAAAAAATCATAAAGTGAAAATTATGGCGACTAGTGTTGCTGTATTTATGATATTTAATATAACAATATCTTCAATGGCAGCATTAAGACAAAAAGAGAGAATAGAAGATATTCCAGCTGATGATGGGCTAGATAGATTTTTAGATAACATGTATCCTGATGAGTACATGGACGAAGTTTTTGCAAATAAGAAATATGTGTAATATTTTTTTTTGGATAATGTTTTTAGTTTTGCTTTGTCTACTACCTGCGTTTCATAATAAAGAGTTTATAAACTATTATTTAGAGCTTCATTAAAATTAGATTAAAATATTGAATATATAAAACAGATGTTATATAATATAAAATATTTATAGACAAGAGAAATTAAGGAAGGAATGGTAATAGATGAAAGTATTAGCAGTTGGAGATATTGTAGGAAATATAGGATTAAATAAATTAGAAGAAATGTTACCTATAATAATGGAAAAAGAAAATATAGATTTTGTTGTAGTGAATGCGGAAAATACATCTAGTGGAATGGGTCTGACCATAAAAGATTTTAATACTTTATTAAGAATGAAAATAGATGCAATAACAATGGGAAATCATACATGGGGTAAAAAAGACATCTTTTCTTTTATAGATAATCCAAAATTGATAAGACCAGCTAATTATTCAAAAGGTGTACCTGGAAAGGGATACAATATTTTTAATTGCAATAATAAAAAAATAGCTGTTATAAATTTAATAGGAAGGACAGACATGAATATTTTATCCGAAAATCCATTTACTTTAGCAGAAAACTTGGTAAATAAATTAAAAAATGAGGCAGATATAGTTATAGTGGATTTTCATGCAGAAGCAACGGCTGAAAAAATAGCAATGAAATATTTTTTAGATGGGAAAGTAAATATAATATTTGGAACACATACACATGTACAAACAGCAGATGAAGAAATAACAGAAAATGGAACTGGCTATATTACTGATTTAGGTATGACAGGACCAAAGAAATCTGTTATAGGAATGGATATTAAAGCTTCAATAAAAAGATTTGTTACATCACTGCCAGAAAGGTATAAACTTGCAGAGGGAGAGGCAATATTTAATGGCTGTGTGTTTGAATTGGATGATGAAAGTTTAAAAACAAAAAATATATATAGAATTAGAATGTGAAACAAAGAATGAGCCTTCTTTGTTTCATGTCGAAATTTGTCGATGACTTTTTCTTGATTTTTTATAAAAAAGATGTTATATTGTATAACATAATTATGTCATATAAGCCATCATATTTTATTGTGGCTTATAGAAATTTATTTTTTTCTAAAAGAGTTGTATTTTTAAAGAATTGTTTTTATTTTGTCTTAAATATTTTTCAAAATCATATTTATTATCATTAAAAAAATATTTATATCAAATTTTATAATATATATTCTAAAAAACTCCAAAGAAATTAATAACATATGATGTAAGACTAATTAAAATTATTTAATAGGAGGAGTCTGTATGGATAGTAGTTGAATAGGACCAAAGAAAGGTAATATTGACAGGTTAGAAATATATATATAATAGAGTTGCTAAAATATATAGGTAAATCCTACTGATAAGAATAAAGAATTAAAAGAATGGCTTTTATTTTTTTTAAAAATCCAGAAAGAAAAGAGATATTAAGTTATGTTAAAAGTAATGAAAATATGAAAGAAACAAAGGAAAAGTTAAAAGTCGAAAATTGTCGAAATCTGCGATGGAAAATTTCCTTTTTTTTCCAAAAACACTAGACAATTTCCAGAAATTGGTATATAACTATAATCGTTGATTAAAACAAATAAAAAAATATAGGAGGCAAAAATGGAAATTTTAAAAATCTCATCAAAATCAAATCCAAATTCAGTAGCAGGAGCTATTGCAGGTTTGGTAAAGGAATCTAACAAGGCAGAAATGCAAGCAATAGGAGCAGGAGCACTTAATCAAGCTGTAAAAGCTGTAGCAATAGCAAGAGGGTTTGTAGCTCCAGCAGGAGTTGACCTAGTATGTATACCTGCATTTGCGGAAGTTGAAGTGGAAGGAGAAGACAGAACAGGTATAAAACTTATTGTAGAATCAAGAAAATAAACATCTTCATTGGCATTATTAAAGAAATATTACGCATCTAAAAAATTTAATTAAGTAAAAAATGGGGGCATCAATTTGTGTGTCCCTTTTTGTTTGTTATAATGAGTTACTATTTAAAGTATGTCGAATTAAGCATGCCTTGCAAGGGTGGTTCTACTTAAAATAGTCTCTATTAATGCCAAAACTTAAGCTCTATGTTTTAAATCAATTTTAATTAAAAACTCCATGAGAAAACTTTAAATTAATTCTAGCCTATAAACATAGTGTTACTGTTCAGTATAATATTCTTTAAAGAATTACTAGACTTATTTTTATGTTTTGTACTTCCACGTGGTAAACATATATTTTGTTCGAAAACTTGGAGAACGTGATATATGCTACCAGCAGGATGGGACTAACTGTACATATCTATTTTTACACTGAGCAGTAATAACATAGTAACTATAACTACACAAATTACGGGAAAACAGTTGAAAAAAAGTCATTTATGTTATATATTATTATAGCAAGGAGGACAATATGAAATCTAACATAATAAAATACATATTTATTGTATTTGTAATATTCATAATAATATTTGCTATATATAAAATAAATTTTGAAAATCAAGAAAAGACACAAAATATTCAAGAAAATACAGTTCAGACTGCACAAGAGACAGAGTCAATTTTAAAAATTGGAATTTCTGATTTTGATAATATAAATCCGTTGATTACAAAGAATGAAGATATAATAAGTATTTCTACTATTTTATATGAACCACTTTTAGAATTAACGTCTGATTACGGAATAGAATTAAAATTGGCAGAAGAATGGTCAAAGTCAGACAGTACTACGTATTTGGTAAAATTAAAAAACGGTATTAAGTGGGAAGATGGCACAAATGTTACTGGACAAGATGTAAAATTTACTATAGAAAAACTACAAGAAGGCAAATCTGTTTATTCGGATTATGTAAAAAATATAAAGTCTGTAGAAATAATAGATGGAAATACAATTAGAATTAATTTAAAAGAAGAAGAGCCTTTTTTTGAATACAATTTAATATTTCCAATAATATCAAGTACGCAGTTTGCGAATGAAGATTTTTATCAATCTAGGCTTGCTCCAATTGCAACAGGCATGTATAAAGTAACTAATGCAACAGAAGAGTCTATGGAATTAGTACAAAATGAAAATTGGAATAATCCAGAAAATATTGATCTGAAAATAGACAAAATCACTATAAATTTTTATGGCACAATGGGAGACGCTTATAATGATTTAAAAATAGGAAATATAGATATGGTTTCTACTTCAATCATAAATGTAGAAGACTATATTGGTACAATAGGCTTTGCTACCAAAGAATATAAAGGTAGAGAACTAGATTTTGTAAGTTTAAATTGTAAAGATACTATTCTAAGAAATAAAGAAGTAAGACAAGCTATAAATTATGCTATAGACAAAAACAAAATTAATTCTTCAGTATTTAGTAATAATTATTATGTATCATCTTTTCCTATAGATTATGGAAGCTATTTGTATGATAAGAAAAGTTCATCGAGCTACAATCAAGACAAAGCAAGAGATGTATTAGAAGATGCAGGATGGGAATATAGATATGGCTATTGGAGAAAGACTGAAAATTATTCAACTAGATATTTAAATTTAAATCTAGTTGTAGATAGAAGTAATGCAACTAGAGTAAAGGTTGCAGAATTAATAAAAGAGCAACTAGAAGACATTGGAATAAACGTATCGTTATACAGAGTTTCTAATGCATCATATAAAAATTACTTAGAAAATAAAAATTATGACATGATAATTACAGGTGTGAACAATGGATATAGCCCAGACTTAACTTATTTTTTAGGAGAAGGTAATATTTCTAATTATGAAAATGAAGAAATAACTGGAATATTAAACGATATAAAAAATATTTCAGATAGAGATACTCTAAAGGAAAAATACAACAGAATTATAGAAATATATGAGGACGAAGTACCATATATATGTTTATACAGGAATAAAAACAAAGTAATACACGGAATTAGACTTACAGGTGAGATGAAGCCAAATAACTATTCAGTGTATTATGGGTTTGAAAATTGGTACAGACAGTAGAGTTGTCAAGTAATTGTGTTTTGGCGTTGTTAAACTTCGCATGCGAAAATCCTCGATGTACACAAAGTACACCTCTGGTTTTCGTTGTTACAAAGATAAAAAATATCTTTGTGATAAAAGAGCAGAAATTGCTAAAGCCTTTGAAATTTCCTCCTTATAGTCGGAAACTCAAATCGGAACGAACAGAGCCAACTACTTTGCCTAGCCAAAACAGCAATTCTTTGACAACAGTTGTTACAATACAAGTTACTAGATAATGGTCTTCGAATTAAGCATGTCCTGCAACGGTAGTTCTAATTAAAATAGCCTCGCTACGTCCCGACGGAGCTCCCTGCTCCGCTCAGCTATTTTAATTAGAAGCTCCCTGCGCGGACTTATAATTCATATTAACCATTATCTATTAACCAATACAAAAGAAAAAATAAAAAAAAT
>CALXWQ010000017.1 GCA_944392435.1 uncultured Clostridia bacterium | reverse complement strand
AAAATTAAAAAATTTTCCGAAATAAAAGTATGTGATTATAATAGTTTGTAAATAATAAAAATTTTTTTTGAAAAATTGACTTAAAAAATAAATTGTACTGAACAAGAATCTAAATAATATGGTAATATTAAAACATAATTGGTAATAAATGTCAATTTTTTTCTCGAATTTTTGTTGCATTTTAAATGAAATTTTCGGTATACTGTTACTATTTAAAGCTTTTTGATTTTTGCTTTTTTTATCTATGCAATATGTATGTTTTAATTTTTGCTCAAAGTGCTTAAGGTGGAGACCGACAAGTTTACATTTGAGAAGTGAGATATGTGATGGGTGTTATAAAAAAACCAGAATAAAGTATTTCACCCTTCTCAATTCTCACCTCTCATTTCTAATAATACAGTTTGTACGCAGTCAAAGAGCAGGCAAGCAAATATTTACAACATACATATTGCCTAGATTTTATTCAAAATCTTTAAATATTAACCATAAAATTGTTAATCGATAATTGTAACGACTCACTTTAAACTCTCACTATAAAATCGTAAGCACTTACATCAATTATCTTGCCTTGTGTAAATTCTCCTATTGATAATTCTTTATCCGTATTAGCATACACTATGCCATCTATTTCTGGCACATCCATATATGTTCTTCCTACATAAGTCTTCCCATCAAAAGCCTTGTCCTCTATCAAAATTTCAACCTCTCTACCTATTTGTTGTTCTAGGTTTTCTTTAGATATTTGTTGTTGCAATTTCATGATTTTGTTATATCTGCTTTTCTTAGTCATTGGATGAATCTGTTCCTTTATTCTTGCTGCCGGCGTTCCATCTTCCTTTGAATATGAAAAGCAACCTAATTTGTCAAATTTGGCTTGTTTTAAAAAATTATATAATTCTTCAAAATTTTCCTTTGTCTCTCCTGGAAATCCCACCATAACAGTAGTACGTATAACAACATTTGGAATTTCTTTTCTTAATTTTTGTATAAGTCTTCTTATTGATTTTCCATCACTTTGCCTGTTCATTTTTTTCAACACCGTATCCGAAATGTGCTGTATTGGAATGTCAAAGTACTTACATATTTTCTTGTTTTCTTTTACTACCTCTATGAGTTCATCGTCTATAGTCTCTGGATAAGCATACAAAAATCTTATCCAATGTATTTTTTCTATCTTGCACAATTCTTGTAAGAGTTCTGCAAGTCTTGGTTTTCCATAAATATCTATTCCATATTTTGTAGTATCTTGAGCAATTAAAATTAGTTCCTTATACCCTTCATTTGCTAGCTTTTTAGCCTCTTTTATAATGTCTTCCATTTTTCTACTTCTTTGAGGTCCTCGTATATATGGAATTGCACAATATGTACATCTGTTACTACAACCATCTGCAATTTTTAAGTATGCATAATTATTTCCTGTAGAAATTACTCTTTCTTCTACATTCCAAAAGTCATTGTACTTTTTAATGTTATCTTTTTTCTCCTTATCTTCTTGATTTATTTCTTTTGTATTTTTACTTTCAGAATTTATAGTTTTTGGTTTTTGAATTATACTTTCTGCAACATTATGCATATTGTCGCTATTTTTCAAATTATTATTACCATTACCAATTCCACAATTTAACAAGCTTTCAATTTGCTCCCATAAAGAGTTGTATTCACTATATTTAATCCATAAATCAACTTCTGGAATAGCTTTTTGCAATTCTTTTTTGTACCTTTCTACTAAACATCCCATCACAATTAAATACTTGCATTTTTTCTTTTTGTATTCAGCCATTTCTAATATTGTATTTATAGCTTCTTCTTTTGCCGATTCTATAAATCCACAAGTATTTATGACTATAGTTTCTGCTTCTTTTGGATTATTTACTATTTCATATTTATTTGCTTTAAATATTCCTATTGTTTTCTCAGTATCCACCAAATTTTTACTACATCCTAATGATATAAATCCTACTTTCATTTTTTCTCCTTTTAATAATTTTTCATAATTCACTTTCTGCTCTTTCGTCTAAAAGTTTTGGCAAAACATAGTTCTTCTATATCTTCCAAGCCTTTTTCATCCAAAATGTCACAAAATGGTCTATCACTATTGTGACAAAATCTTATTTAGCCTGTCTAATGCTTTTACCAATTTATCATATGTCTGTCTTGTTACAATCTCTGTATTTCCTCCTGCATACGATGTAGCTGTGCTCTTCATATCTATTAACTCAAATCTATTTTGCTCACTTACTCCATTATCTAACATATAAATTGGTGTATAATCAACTTTATTTAAAGTCACTTTACCATTTTCTCCATTTTTTCGTAGTTCTATGTTTAATACTAATTCAGTTTTTGCCTCCTCTGAACTTAGCGTTGAAATATATGTACCAATTGAATATGCTATAAATACATTTTCGCCTTCAGCATTTTTTCTTACTTCCATTGGCTGTACAACTGATGGGTGTGAACCAAGTATTAAGTCTACACCGTTTTTTACTAAGAAATCTGCTATTTCTTTTTGCTCTTCATTTACAGTATCTGATATTGCATCTCCCCAATGTATAATTACGCATATGTATTCAGCATTATTTTCTTTTGCATATTTAATATCTTCTTTTGCTTGTTCTTCACTATATATATTTATACAATTTTTTTCTTCATTACTCAAGCTTTTCTCATTATCTAACATACAAGTGTATGTTAAGAATGCTATTTTTGTATTTTTTACTTCTCTAAATGCTACTGCGTTAGATGCATCTAGTTTATCTCCAACAACGGTGTACCCTATTTTCTCTAAATTTTCTTTTGTCTCAGATAATCCAGCAACACCATTGTCTAAACTATGATTATGAGATATTGTAACTAGGTTTACTCCGGAATCTTTTACTGCTTGAGCAAATTCTATAGGTGCATTAGTTTCATTATATTTTCCACTTGTAATACCTGTTTCCATTGTGCCCATAACAATATCTGCTTCATTTATGTAGCCAGAAACTCTTCGAAACATGTTCGAAAAATCGTACATTTTTGTTTCTTCATTATACGCATCATTTATCATGTCCTCACTACATAAAATATCTCCTACTGCTGACATTTTTATTAGCACATCAGATTCTGATATTCCTTTATTTGTCGTTTCTATAGTATTTGTGATTTGTGAAAATATTTCTTGTGATTGTCTTTCTATTTCAGCTTTTTGCTTAGCCAAAAGCTGCCTATCACTATATGCTCTAAATTCATTAACTCCTATACAACTTACTATAATTGCAACTAAAATTGTTACTATTATCCAAAAAGTTTTCGTACTTATTACATCTTTTATATTTCTTACTCTTCTCGTATTTCTTCTATTTCTGGCCATTTTCCCCTCCAACTATTTATCTGCATATTCTATCATTTTCTTTACTTTTCATATGCAACAACTCCTGTTTTCTTTATCTCGTCAGTCGTATATATTTTTTTCACTCATTTCAAATTCAGCCGTTTTCATTATATCATAATTTAGAAAAGTTGGTCAATTTACTTGAATAAATTTACTGAATATTATACAATATATCCAGAAAATTCCAGAAGTTACAATTCGCATTTTTATCCATTCCACCTCGCTGGTAAACATATTTTTTATTTCCCATTTATATAAATATTTACAATGTAGAATTATTATTTTAAAGTAATAAAAATCGTGAATTATGTATAAAGCAAACTCGTGAATTATAACTTCTAATAAATAATTTTTAGGAGGTTCAAATGAAATATAAAAGAAAATTGTATGATGCAACTAAAATCAATGATTTCAGAGATTTAGTAAATAGATACACTTCTTTGTATTCTAACAAAGTTGCATTTGAGTATAAGGTATCTCCTGACGCTAAAGAACATGTAACTATCACATATAGCAAATTTGCAAGTGATATAAAAGCATTAGGTACCGCACTTTTAAACCTTGGACTTAACCAAAAAAGGGTCGCAATTATTGCTCCAAATAGGTATGAATGGTGTCTTAGCTACTTAGCTGTTACTACATCTGGTATAGTTGTAGTTCCTCTTGATAGAGCTCTTCCAGATAATGAAATAGAAGATTTAATTATTAGAAGTAAAGCAGAAGCTGTTATCTTTGATAAAAAGTATGCTAACATTTTTTCTAAAATATCTTCTGAAAAGAAATCTAATTTATCTTCATATATTTGTATGGATGATTTAGATAATTTTATAAGTCTTTCTAGCTTGCTTCAAAAAGGTCAATCTCAATTAGACAATGGAGATAATAAATATGACAATGTAAAAATAGATAACAAAAAAATGTCTATAATGCTTTTCACGTCTGGTACTACGTCCATTTCAAAAGCTGTGGCACTTTCTCAATCTAATATTTGTGAGGATATATATGCTTTAGCCCAAATGACAGATATAAAAAAAGAGGATACCTTCCTATCTTTCCTACCTTTGCATCATACATTTGAATCAACTTGTACATTTTTATATGGTACATTCTCTGGCATTACTGTGGCATTTTGCGATGGTATAAAATACGTTCAAAAGAACTTGAAAGAATTTAAAGTTACAGGATTTGTTTGTGTTCCACTTATGCTTGAAATAATGTATAAAAAAATTAAAAAAGGCATTGAGGATAAAGGAAAAACAAAACTCGTACAAAACATGACAAAAATATGTAACAGTTTGCTTAAAGTTGGTATTGATATCCGTAGAAAAGTTTTCAAGGAAGTGCTTGATAATCTTGGTGGAAAGATAAGACTGCTAATTGCTGGAGGCGCTGCAATGAGTAGAGACGCTATACAAGGTTTTCTTGATTTAGGCATTAATTTGCTACAAGGATATGGACTTACAGAAACTTCTCCTGTTGTTGCAGGTGAAAATGATAAATTCAAAAGATTAGGTTCTGTAGGGTTCCCTTTACCAGGAATAGATGTAAAAATAGTAAATCCAGATAAAGATGGTATTGGAGAACTTGCTGTAAAAGCTCCAACAGTAATGCTTGAATATGTAGATAATCCAGAGGCAACAGCTGAAGTACTAAAAGATGGCTGGTTTTTCACCGGAGACCTAGGATATTTTGACAAAGATGGTTTTCTGTTTATTACTGGTAGAAAAAAAGACGTAATTGTTTTAAAGAATGGTAAGAACATATTTCCAGAGGAACTTGAGATTTTAATTAACAAATTGCCATATGTATCGGAAAGCATGGTATTTGGAAGACCAGGAGCAGATGGAGACTACAAAATTTGTGCAAAAATTGTTTACAATAATGAAGTTATAAAAGATATGTATCCTAATGTTTCAGAAGAAGAATTAAAGAACATTATATGGAAAGATATAAAGGAAAAAGTTAATCATAAAATACCTGCATACAAATACATTAGAGAAATTATAGTTACACATGAACCTTTAATAAAAACAACAACTCAAAAAGTAAAGCGCCATGAGGAGTTGAAGTTGATTTTAGGAGAAGCATAGAAAACGCGAACAAAAGGGACGGAGCATTCGTTCGAAATTTCGAACAAGAGTGATATCTCCATAATTAAGCAATCAAATTTGTTTTTTTATTAAACAAATTTGATTGTTTTTTTTTGAATCTATGTTATAATTATTTTAAATATGGAGGAAAGAAAATGAATAATAAAAAAACTAACCATTTAGTCCTAATACTTACTATTATAATAACTATTTTATCTTTTATATTACATAATTCTAAATATGGTCTTTTAGAAACTTCTATGATATACACTATAGGGTCAAGTGCAATATCAATTTACGGAAGTTCAATTGCAGAATTTGTGTTTCAATATAGTAGGCCTTTTATCATTTCTATACTTGTTTTTGTAGGAATACTTAATATTATATGTGCATTGCAAAATAAAAAAAATAAAAAATTAAGTTTTTGGTTTTTAGCTTTTGGCATAACTACAATTTTTCTAATAATTGATTCTGGTAAATCTGACATGATGGATATTATTAGATATATAAAAAAATTTGTTTTTATAATAATCCCATTAGTATTTGCCATAAAAAACATAATTCTCGAGCATAAAAACAACCCTAAACCGATACAAATAATTTCTTATATAGCAATTATTTTAATTTCACTATTATTTATATTTAACATTCTTCCTTTTTATCTAGATGTATTTTGGTGGATAATAATAGCTATTATGCTATTTATCTATATACATTTACAAGGAAAAAACATAGTAGAAAGTAAGTCAAGAAAAATTACTAATATTTTATTGTATTATTTCCTGCAATTAGTTATATGTATAAGCATTTTAATAATAATATTATTAGCTTTTTTACCAACCTTTTTCAATAATGAAGCGTATGCTGCACAACTATTAGAGTTATATGACACTATCAAAAATTCATCTAATTTTAGCAATAATGAATCATTAATTTTAGTAAAAAATAATAACAAATATGGCTACATAAATTCAAATGGGCAAGAAGTAATTCCCTGTGAGTATGATAATATTTCAAAATTTTATATGACTTATTCTAATCATTATATCTCACTTGGTAAAAAAAATAATGAATATTATATACTTTCAAGAGATAATCAAACTATTCACATAAAAGATAAAAAATATATACAAACAATTGACAATATAATTACATCATTTTTAAAAGAATCAACATACCTCAGTTATAATGATGTAGAAGCTTTTTCTAATGTACTTTATTGTTATATGTCTCAAGCCAAATTTTCACTTGACTTTGAACTACAATATGATGATGAAAACCCTCATATTGATTTATCTAAAAATGAGACTGGTAAATATTTTATAAATAACAATTTTAGTATTTACTTAGAGACATTCGCATTAAATTATGACGAATATAATGTTACTAATTCAGAAATTGAAAAATTGTTTAATGTAAGTGTTACACAATTTAAAAATAATATCACTTATACCAATTCAAAAGAATATCTTCCTGGATATTTTGGCAGTTCAATTGATACATTTTCTGATGGTTCTATAGAATTTGAGAGTATAGACAAAAAAACTCATGGTTGGTATGCCTCAACTGGGCAAAAATATAGCATTCCAATAGAATATGATATACTAGATGTACAAGGTAATATGGTTTTTCTAAAAAAAGGGGACATTTATTGCATTCTTAATTTAAAAAATAATTCTATTATGAATGTACAAAATTTAATAGTTATCAACGGTAAATATGCTTATAAGAATAAGAATGGGAAAATGGTATTACATGACAAAGATTTGAGTGCAATTTCTAATGAATATGATGAAATAATGCCATCTTTCGGTGTACCTACATATTTTATAAATTATCGTGATAAATAAGAAAGAACACACTTAGTCATCCAATCTTTGGAGATTTAAGTGTGTTATCTTGTTCCTATTAGAGACTTTTTGCAGTTGTGTCACTCTTGTTCGAAATTTCGAATGAATGCTCCGTCCCCTTTGTTCGCGGTTAGTCATTACTGCACATATGTTTACGTGTCATTTCTAGTAAATTTAATTTAGAGAAACCGACTATTTGAGTTTTTGATCTATCTTTTTTCAAGTTTTCCTCAAATAGTTCTATTATTTTTTTCTCATTTTCTTCATCTTGCATATCTATGTAATCAATTATTATTATTCCGCCTATATCTCTTAGTCTTAGTTGCCTTGCTATTTCTATTGTAGCCTCTTTATTTACAGTAAATATGGTTTGCTCTAAGTCTTTCTTTCCTGTGTATTTTCCTGAGTTTACATCTATAGCAGTTAGAGCTTCTGTTTTATCTATTGTAATAAATCCTCCACATTTAAGCCAAACTTTTCTATTTTCCAACTCTTCTAGTTGTTTCTGGATATTGTACATTCCTAATATATTTTCTTGCATTTCCAACTTAATTTCTTTTTTAGATTCTTTCAATTTTTCATGCACTTGTTTAAAAACTTTTTCTTCATTTGTAAGTATTCTATATAAATCTTGATCCATTAAATCTGTAAGAATTCTACTTACAATATCTTCACTTTTATACAATAATTGTGGTTTAATATTTTTTGCTTCTTTTATTGCCTTATCATATTTGCTTTTTATATTTTTATATGTATTTATCGTCTTTTCTACATCTGATGCTATCTCTTCTTCTGACTTTGAAACTGCTGAAGTCCTTACTATTGCTCCAAATCCTTTTGGTACATATTTTTTTAAAATTTCCTTTAGTCTATTTCTTTCTTTTTCATTGTTAATTTTCTGAGATATTGTAATAAAATTTTCATTTGGCATTATAACAACAAATCTTCCAGGTAAGCTTAAATGTGCAGAGATTCTAGCTCCTTTTTTATTAGTGCTATCTTTTTTTACTTGCACTAAAACTGGTTTTCCTTCTTTTAAATATTCTCTAATATTATATTTACTAAAATTCTCATTTTTATTTCCTGTTTCATTACTTACCTTAGGCAATATATCTCTTATATGTATAAAAGTATTTTTCTCTTTTCCAATATCTACAAATGCAGCTTGCATACCAGGAAGCACATTTTCTACTATTCCTAAATATATATTTCCTTCTAATCTTTCTTGTCCTTCTTCTTCAATATATCTTTCTGTTAGTTTGCCATTCTCTAGTAACAAGATATTCTTTTGTTTATTAGTTACATCTATTAATAACTCTTGCATTTTAGAATTTATCCTTTCTATTATAGCATTATATATTATCTTGCAAAAGTAGTTCCACGTGTCACATATATTACTAATAATATATGTGACAGCAAGATGGAACGGACTTTATACAATAAATTATTTCGTGTTATACACATTCATTGTATTATCTATCCCATTTTCAATCCAGTGCTCTACTGCATCGACTGCCAAATTTTCTCCTTCTTGTAACACGATGTACTCCTCATTAGGAATTCTACCTATTACATAGTCTATTCTATCAAATTCATTTTTAGGCTTGCCTATTCCTACTCGTATTCGTGGAAAATTTTCTGATTTAAGTTCATAAACCATTGACTTCATTCCATTATGAGATCCTGGTCCACCTTTTGCCCTTACTCTTATTTTCCCTATATTTGTATCCATATCATCATAGACTACCATAACTTTTTCCAGTGGTTCTTTATAAAATCTAACAAATTCCACAACAGATTCGCCACTATTATTCATGAAAGTTTGTGGTTTTATTAATATTACTTTTTCATTTTTTATAATTCCAGTTCCATATATTGCATTATATTTTGTCTTATTTAAACTGATATCATTATTTTGGGCTAATTTATTTATAACGTCAAACCCCATATTGTGCCTAGTTCTTTCATATTCTGGTTCTGGATTTCCAAGTCCTACAATCAAATACATCTTTAACCTCTTACTATATCTTTATTAATTTTGTTTCTTAAATCCAGTGCATTTTTCTTTGCACCATTTATGTTTTCTCCCTTTACGACAATGAATCCACATCTTTGAGCATCTGATACATACTTTTCAATTTTATCTCCAACTTTCTTTTCAAAGCATATATGTATTACATTTTTGTCTTTATAATATTTTGAAAAATCAGGCAAATCTAGTATCTTTCCTTCATCTAAATCTAGTATTCTTGTTGCTACTGGAATGTTAAACTTTGGCTGTAAGTCAATGTTTTTTTCTCCCATTGCAATTTTTATTATATTGCCAACATGGTCTATGCCTAAACTATTTGGTATTATATGTGACGTTATTGCATTGCCACCCATTCTAGCTCCTACATCTATTATATATACTTCGTTTTTCTCAGTCAAAATCAAATCCATATTAACAGCACCATAATCTATTCCAATTGCATTAATCAATTTTATAACTTCTTTTTTTACTTTCTCTTCTATATTTTCTGGTAGTTCTGATGGTATGCTATGTCCTAATTCAGAGCGATAAGGTAAATCTGTCATATTCTTTTTTAATACTGCTATTACTTGTGCTTTTCCTTCATACACAAAAGACTCTGCTCCATATTCCTGCCCTTTTATAAAGGTCTCTATTAGTGCTTTTTTATTAAATGATCCTTCTATTACCTCTGAGATTTTATTATACAATTCTTCAATATTATCTACCACATAAACATGTAGGCTTCCTAGTCCTGAGCAAGGCTTTATTATTACAGGAAATTTTATATTGTCTTTAATACTTTCAATCTCTTCTATACTACCTATTTCAAAAAATTGTGGAACATTTGTAATTCCTTTTTCCATCATTTTTCTTCTTATTTCATACTTGTTTTTTGCTAGTTTTGCAACTTCAAAATCAAGTCCTGGTAAATTCATTTTATTTGAAACATAACTTGATACTAATACAGCAAAGTCAGTTGCATTTACAATCCCATCTACTTTTTGTTCCTTGGCAAAATTCAAACATTGCTCAAAATCTTCAAATGGTATTTTCTTAAATTTATCTGCATTTTTTATACAGTCAATTTCATCATTCTGATCTATTACCAAAGTTTCATATCCTAACTCTTTTGCTTTGTCTATTGCATGTTCCACTGCGCCAAAAATCAATACTTTCTTCATTTTCTATCCTTTCACTTCGTATTCAGCAATTTCTTTGTAATACTCTTCTATATCACGAATAACTTTATCCCAATTAAATCGTTTAGAAGTCTCAACTCCTGCTTGTGCCAATTTTTCTCTCAATTTTTTATCGTCTAATAATTTCTCTAATTTAACTGCAATGTCCTCAATATTATTTTTTTGTATTAATAACGCATTTTCATTTTCTTTAATAAAGTCTGCATTTCCGCCATTATTAGTTGTTATAATAGCTGCTCCACAAGTCATTGCTTCTAAAACAGGTAAACAGAATGACTCATATAATGATGCACATATATAAATATCTGTATTTCTTAATGTATCTCCTATTATTTTCTGCTGAGGATTTACTATTGCAATAAAGTCTTTGTTTTTTACTGGTTCAGTTGGAGTAATCCAATTTAATTTCAATTTATATCCCTTATTTTCTACCATTTTTACAGCTTCTATTATATTTTGGATTTTCTTAAACTCTGCACTTTCAGAGCCTATCATTGTAATGTTTGGAACTATATTTTCTTTATGCGGTTCATAGTAAAACACCTTGTCATCTACTGCATTTGGTATAACTTTAGCCTCCACATTGTACACTTCTTTTAACTTCTCTTTTGCAAAATTCGAGACTGTATATATATAATTTACTGTTTGCATTTGCTTATTTATGTAGTTATATAATCTATTGTCAAGTTTTTCTAAATCAAACAAATGAAAATCTCCCTGTTCAAAATAAATAACAGGAGCAATTTTCTGCTCAACGCACTCATATATTTCTCGCCAATACGTTGCTACAATAACATCTGTATTTCTAGGAATTTTTTCACACAAAACTTCTCCATAAGGTACTTGAATAAAATCAATGCTTTCCTCTATTGTAAACCAGTCTGGTCTTTTATCATGAGATATAAGAGTAAGCTTATGACCTAATTTAGTAAGTCTGTTTGCATGTTCTAATATTATCTTTGTTCCCCCACATACTCCTGTCCACGTCATAACATAAGTAATATTAAGCTTCTCTTTCTTTCTTTTGCCTAGTATTAACTCCTGTTTTTTAGCACTTTGCAATCTAAATTCCCTTTTTTTAAATTCTATTTTTTTAAGTTCCTCCAAAGTCTGCATTTGCAATTCACATCCTCTTCAATTTATCCCATATTTCATTTACTCTAACAAACTCATTATAATGTTTTTGCACATTTTTTTCACATTGCTCAAAATCTTCAAGTAATATATCAAATGCATTATCATGAAATAATTTGTTTACTTCTGGTATGCTTTTCTTCAATTTTTCATGATTTATCTTTATTTTTTCTTTATAATTCTCATTATCTGTAATATATAATAAAAGAGGCTTATACCTGATCCAACCCCTTGAAGCTTTTAAAAATCTTTGCTCTACTTCTTCATCAGTTGCTTTTATTTTTCTTAAAGTTTTAGGATAATTTCTTCTAATAATTCCTGTGTATTTCAAAAAGCCATCATGAAAATGGTATACTGGAACTTTTATAATTTTGGTATCTGTAAATCCTATTGAAAAGAATGCATCTTCTCCTCTTGCTCCTTCTGGATTGTAAAAAGCTGGGATTTTATCTATGTTTTTTAAATTCAAGCATAATGTTGAACCTACAACATAATTTCCTTTTCCTTCGTTTTTTTGTATATATGCACCTTTTCCATCTGCAATGTCATGATCTGCATATGTTATTCCATTGTCTTTTACAAACTTTTCCCTTATTGAATCCCATGACACAACTTCGTTACTAATTGCTTCAATATATTGCTTAAATAATTTTTCATCTATTTCTTCATTCAATTCAACATATGGTATTGGCGAAATATATCCACAATGATATCCTATTGTAATATCAGAATTCTCTATATACTTTAAATGTCTTGCTATATTATCTTGTTCTTTCCATATAACTTCTTTTGTTTCTTTATTCTTTATGCAAGCTACTGGATATTCATCATCATCCCAGAATAACAAATAATCCATTTTATATTTTTTAGCATAATACATAAGTGTATTTCTACCCTTCGCATGACCATGACCAAAAAATAGTTCAGTGTCTTGTTTAGATAATATCTCTTTGCCTATAAGCTTTTTCTTTTCTTCTTCTATATCTTCAGGAGTAATATATCTCACTTTAATATCTTTATATACATTAGGTATAATTCCATAAAAATCAACTCTAGTTGTATATTGGTATCCTAAATCAAATAATATAAATATTGTAAGTTCTACATTTTTATCATAATCTTTGAATTGATTTATTAATCTTTCATAAGTTCCATTTATTATTTTGCATACATTTGGCCTTCCAGTAACAAAACCTATTCCGAATTTTATCATGTCTTCCATAAAACAATCTCCTTTAGAAAATTCTCATTATTAGCTGATTTATTTTATCATATTTAGCATTTTATGTCAAATTTTGTTTTTGGTCAAATTATGGATATATAGCTATTTTCAGCATAGACAATAAACAATTGGGGACAGCCCCAATTGCTTTTCTAAAATAATTTATCTAATTTATATTCCTTGTCCAATTTTTCATTCAAATATACTTTGCAAATTAAGTCAAGTTCTCGTAAACTTTGCTCAGACAAATTAAATGAAAATAATTTTTTAGGTGGTGCTAGCACTATATATTTTATTGCATTTAATGTAGCCTCTGATATTTCTACTGCACCCTTGTCTTGCCTACTGCATGCCTCACATTTTAGACCGTTATCTCTAAAACTAAAATGATTTAGCTGAACATCTTCTTTTTTACAGCTTGCACACTTATCTATTATCGGTGTAAAACCCAAAAAGCACATCAGTTTTAATTTAAATATTGATATAGTTAAATCCATATTCTTATCTGTTTCGGAAAGTACATACAAAGTATTTAAAAATAATTGTAAAATCTTATATGTATTTTGATTTTCATCTGTAACATCATTTATTATTTTGGTTATATGTGATGCGTATTGTAGCTTGTCCAAATCCATTCTTAAATTATAGAAGACTTCATTTACTTCACATGAATTTATATTGTATGAACTAGCACCTTGATATATAAGATAATCTCCAAAGCATAAAAATTGAGTGCCTGCCATAAGTGTACTTTTAGGTCTTCTAGCACCTTTGGCAGCACACCCAATTTTACCATTTGGAGTCAGTATTGTTACCATTTTATCATAATCGCTCATGTTGTGTTCTGCTATCACTATACCCTTTAATTTTAATATTCCCATCTTGTTTTTCCGCCTCTATCATGTTCTTTTCTACATTTTCTACTTCCATCAATTCTAGAAAAGTATTTATATCACCCGTATTTTTAAATGTATTCCAAGCCATTTGCTTTATCATGTTAAATCATTCCTTCCTGAAAGCTTTTGCTTTATTTTATCTTTTGCAGTTTTAAAATTTTTATACGTAAAATTTTAAGATTTTTTATCTAATTTTTAACGACGTAATACGCAGTTTATTTTGGCAATCTAAAGGACTTGAGGAATGAATCCTGATTAACCCAATCCTCCCTCACTTTAACCCACAATTTAAGATTTATTTTAATACCAAGCATTTTCTCCAAGTCTTGTCTTGCATATGTTCCAATCTTTTTAAGCATACTTCCATTTTTGCCTATTATTATACCTTTATGAGAATTTCTTAAACAATAGATAGTTGCCTCTATGTTATATATAGGCTCATTCTCCATTGTTTTTCTTTTCTTCATTTTTTCGACTTCTACAAATATTCCATGTGGTACTTCGTCATTTAAAAGTTTTAATGCTTTTTCTCTAATTGTCTCTTCAACAAGTTGTCTTGTTGTTTGGTCTGTATACTCTTCTATATCATAATATGCAGGTCCTTCATTTAAGTTCTTTTCTATCTCTTCTAATATTACATCTAAATTGATGTTTTTTACTGTCGAAACTGGTATTACACTCGAAAAATTATATTCATTTTTATACAAGTCAATTAACATTGCTACTTTTGCCTTATCAACCAAGTCAATTTTATTTATAACCAAAATTGTTTTTCTTTTTGCTGTTTTGATTTTTTCTAGTATAAGCTTGTCTCCTTTGCCAATTTCATTTGATGTAGCATCTACTACAAAAACCACCACATCAACATTCTTTGAAACCTCAAATGCATTTTCGTTCATTACATTTCCTAATTTTGACTTAGGTTTATGAATTCCTGGTGTATCTACAAATATTATTTGAGAATTCGGTCTATTGACAATGGCTCTTATAACCGTTCTTGTGGTTTGAGGTTTATTTGCAACTGCTGCAACTTTTTCTCCAACTAAGCTATTTATTATACTTGATTTTCCCACATTTGTTCTACCAAGTATTGATACAAATCCTGATTTAAAATTTTCTTTCATTTCTTCTCTCCTTGCTATATAGTTTATATCACATTTTATGCATTATTTCAAGCCAAAAACGGGACTTATTATGAACTCTACATTTGTGGTATAATTCATTCTCAGTCCCATTTTTTTGCTTGTTACTATTCACGTCCTTATTTTAGAGAAGCAGTATATTTTTTTCTTTTTATTAGACCGCTTAAGGTGAGGGTCCACAAGTTTACAAACTGTTAAACGAAGTTTTTACAGTTTGTACTCAGTTTGGGGTCGAAAATAAAAATATATGTGCTTCTTCTTAATACTAATATAGCCGTGAATTGTAACCTTTGCTTATATATATTGTTTTCAAATTCTGTATTCTTTCATTGGTGTATAATATGTATGTAAAAGTTCATGTGCTCTATGTTCTCCTGGCTTACCTATATAATCTTTGTAAATTTTCTTTAAAATTGGATTTTCATGTGATTTTCTAATAGTACTTCTTTCATCAATAGAATACATTGAAGCTGCTCTTTTAGCTCTTACATCAACAGTCATCCTTGTTTTTGCATTTTTTATAGGTTGACCTCCACCCATTATGCATCCACCAGGGCACGCCATTATTTCAACAAAACTATAGTCTGCTGTACCATTTTTTATTTCTTCCATTATTTTTCTTGCATTTCCAAGGCCATGCGCTACTGCTACTTTTACCTCTTTGTCTCCAATTTGAATTGTTGCTTTCTTTATTCCTTTTGCTCCTCTTACATCTTCAAACTCTAATTTTTGTAGTTCTTCTCCTGTCATAAGCTCATAAGCAGTACGAAGTGCAGCTTCCATAACTCCACCAGTAACTCCAAAAATTGCTCCAGCACCGCTAGCTTCTCCCATAGGGTTGTCAAACACCTCATCTTCCAATTTATCAAACTCAATATTAGCCTGCTTTATCATTCTTGCAAGTTCACGAGTTGTAATAACGCTATCCACATCTCTTATTCCATCCACTTGCATCTCTTCTCTTTGACTTTCATATTTTTTTGCAATACATGGCATTACAGAAACTACATATATTTTGCTTGGATCTATATTGTTTTTCTCTGCATAATATGATTTTATAACTGCTCCAAACATTTGATGTGGTGACTTGCAACTAGATAAATGTGGCAAATTTTCTGGATATTCCATTTCTGCAAAACGTACCCAACCTGGACAACATGATGTAGTCATTGGTAAATTATCATTTCCTTTAAATCTCTTTACAAATTCTGTTGCTTCTTCCATAATTGTAAAATCCGCACCAGTATTTGTATCGAATACTTTATCAAATCCTAACGCCTTAAGTGCAGATACCATTTTACCTGTAACATTTGTACCTATCTCCATTCCAAACTCTTCTCCAAGAGCCACTCTAATAGAAGGAGCTGTTTGTGCAACAACAAAAGTATCTGGGTCTTTTAATTTTGCCCAAACATCATTAATATTCTCTTTCTCGTGAAGTGCACCAGTTGGACAAGATTCAATACATTGACCACAAAAAGTACAATTCACATCATTTAAACTATGATCATACGTTGTAGAAATACATGATTCAAAACCTCTTCCAATACAATCAATTGCCCCTATGTTTTGAACATTTTTGCAAGTTGCCACGCATCTTCTACATAAAATACACTTATTAAAATCTCTAACTATAGATGGAGACTTATCATCAATTCTATGCTGTGTTCTCTCTCCTTTAAACTCAATGTCTAGTACATTGAACTTTATTGCTAAATCTTGAAGCTCACAATTTCCGTGAACGTGTACATGTTAAGCAATCTTTAGAATGATTAGAAATAATCAAATCCAGAATAGTATGTCTTGCCTCCAACACATTCGGTGTATGAGTATGAACTACCATACCCTCTTCAACTGTTTGTATACATGAAGTTGCAAAGCCACGTCTACCTTCAACTTCTACAATACACATTCTACAATCTCCAACCTCATTTATATCCTTCAAAAAGCACAATGTTGGAATATCTATTCCTGCTTGTTTTGCTGCATCTAATATGGTTGTACCTTCTGGTACGCATACCTTTTTATCATCAATTTTTAAATTAACCATCATTTCCTCCTTTTGTCGTTTTGGGGACAGGCCTTTTCGCGACATTTTCTAATCGTACATCGAATTTTTTTAGCGACACTTAAATAACTTATCATAATTCAAAAAAGAAACAAGTATTGCTAGGCAGTTTTTAAATAAAACACCGGAGGCGTACTTTGTGTACGTCGAGGATTTTATTTTGAAATTTAACGACGTAATTCGAAGCTTTTCATTAATTC
>CALXWQ010000016.1 GCA_944392435.1 uncultured Clostridia bacterium | reverse complement strand
TCGACCCACTGGGTATGAACCAGTTGCTCTAGCCAACTGAGCTATCTCGCCATTTTTTATTTTATATGCTTTTTTTTCAATACGCATTAAATTATACAGGGTTTTTAAGCATTTGTCAAGTAGATGACGCTATTATTTACTAAAAATATGATTTTACTTTTCCAATTAACCAAAATATGATTTTATACATTTAACTAATTTCATAAAAGGAAATTAAATAACAAGAAAAAATCTTTAGAAATACTGGAATATCAAATGGAAAGTTAATTTTTTTCTATATATAAGAAAGGCATTTCGCAGGGCTAGTCTCTGGAGCAACGGCGAAATATATGTCACTCGCTTCGCTCGGACAGCCCAAGGTAGCCTAACCTTATTACTATGGAGATTTCGTTAGCTATGGAGATTTCGTTAGAAATTTCCTATGTAATAAAAAAGGCCGCTATAATTTGCAGGCCCTATAAAATTTATTTAATATAATCATCATCTTTTTCTTGCCATTGCATTGGTTTCTCCTATGCTCCATTCACCGGCTCTTTTACTGTTTGTTTAACCTCTTTCTTTTGTGTCGTCACCTAATGCTTTATTTGATTCAATTTCTTCTTGTTCCTCTTTACTAATTAAATTTTTTGCATGTTGATACTTATTTTTATTAGCCTCTAATTGTTCTTTAGATACTTTAGTATGGTTAAGCATTTCTTGTCTTGCCCTTTTAATATTATTTCCATATTTATTAACTTCATCATCTATTTCATCCTGATTTTTAGCTAAATATGCTTCTAGCTTGTCCATAGAATTTGGATTTAAAGCTATGTCATCTTCTACTTCATCTGTACTTTTAGCCATATTCCATAATGATAGTATAGGAGAAAATATTATTTCTGCAAAACTTAATTTTACTTCTCCATCTGTATTTGTTTTACTCATTTTTTCACCTCATTTTTGAGTTTTTAACATTATCTATTTTTGTTAGTTTATGCATTTTTCATTATTTTTTATTTGTTTCATTTAAAACTCAATTTTTAAACTACATATCTATATTAACATAATTTTACAAAAAAATCAAGTTTTAACCCATATAATCTCTTAATTTCTTGCTTCTGCTTGGATGTCTTAACTTTCTTAATGCCTTTGCTTCGATTTGTCTAATTCTTTCTCTTGTAACATCAAATTGCTTTCCAACCTCTTCAAGAGTTCTTGCTTTTCCATCTTCTAATCCAAATCTTAGTTTTAGAACCATTGCTTCTCTTGGTGTTAGTGTGTCCATAACTTCTTCTAATTGCTCTCTTAAGAGTGTATGTGCTGCAGAATCTTGTGGTGCTGGGCTATCTTCATCTTGTATAAAGTCTCCTAAATGGCTGTCGTCTTCCTCTCCTATAGGAGTTTCTAAAGATACTGGATCTTGAGCTATTTTTTGTATTTCCATTACTTTTTCAACACTAATTTCCATTTCCTTTGCAATTTCTTCTGGTGTTGGCTCACGTCCATTTTGTTGTAACAATTGTCTTGATGTACGTATTAATTTATTTATTGTTTCTACCATGTGTACTGGTATTCTTATTGTTCTTGCTTGGTCTGCTATTGCACGAGTAATAGCTTGTCTAATCCACCATGTTGCATACGTACTAAACTTAAAGCCTTTATTATAGTCGAATTTTTCTACTGCTTTTATAAGCCCCATGTTTCCTTCTTGAATTAAGTCTAAGAATAGCATCCCTCTACCAACATATTTTTTTGCAATACTTACAACTAACCTCAAGTTTGACTCTGCTAATTTTTGTTTTGCTTCCTCATCACCATTTACAATTCTTTTAGCAAGTTCAGCCTCTTCCTCATAAGTTAAAAGAGGTATTTTTCCTATTTCTCTTAAATACATTCTTACTGGATCATCTATACTAACACCGTCTAGGTTAGCAATGTCCATATCTTCAAGTTTTATTTCTTCTACATTTTCTAAGTCTTCAATATCTGGTTCATCTAAATCATCATTTAAATCCACACCCAAATCTTCAAAAGCATCAAATACTTTATCTATTTCTTCTGGGTTTGTGTCATCAAGCTCTGTTGCGAGCTCTCCATAGGTGATTTTTCCATTTTCTTTTGCCTTTTCTATAATTTTTTGTACCTTATCCTCTGATGACATTTCTTGTGGTTTTTCATCTAATATATCTTCTTTGCTTTTTACTTTATTTTTAGTTTCTTTTTTTTCTATTTTTGTATTATCAACTACTACTTCATTTTTTTCTGACTTTTTCATCATTAAATTCCTTCCTTTCCATTTATCCAAATTTATAATTTGAACAATAGTGGGCTTAGTCGCTCTTTGTTCATGCCAATTTGAGTTTCTGCTTGTAAGTAGAAAATCCCAAAGGCAATAGCGATTTTGGCTATTTATTAAATTATAGGAAATACAATTACCAATAACTTAATAAATAATTGCTAATCTTTACATTCAAACATTTAACCTCTATTAACAAAACAAATCTACTTTTAAATATTTTTTACTTTTGCTATTTTCAAAATAACATCATTTAGTTTTTTTACCAATTCATTTGACTCTTCCTGAGTCAAACTAGATGTATTCTCTAATTTTTTTAAAATCTCGTTTCTTTCATTTACCAATTTTTCTTTATTATAAATATTGAGTAAATCTTCTATACATTTATTTACATCAGTAACTCCAAAATCGTCTGCCATTATACCAGACAAATAATTTATTTTCTCTTCGTCAGTAAATAAGTCTAATATATTTGTTTCTTTTCCACTTGCATATTGTTCGTAAATTTTTGAGATAATATCTTTATTTATTTCAGATTTTATTTCGCCTACGGTTATAATATCTTTTATTCTTTCAAAGCTTTCTTTTGGATAGTTTATTAATATATATATAACCATTTTTTCTCTTTTTATTATAGATTCGTCAATTTTTTCTGAATTTTCTTGTTTTATAAAGCTTTTTATCGGTGCTCTTTCTAAAACTTTTTTTTCAGATGTTTTAGCATATTTTAATTTATTAACTTCACCATATATAGCTTCTTTCGAAACGCCATAATCACTAGATATTCTGTCTATGTAAACTTCTTGTTCTATGCTATTGTCTACTTTTGCCAATATTTTTGCTGTCTCATTTAAGAATTTTATTTTGTCATTAACATTTTCTAGATTCAAATTTTGCTTTAAAATTTTTACTTTAAATTCTACCAATGATATTGCAGAATCAACACATTTTTGAAATCTTTCAGGACCATACTTTATAACAAACTCGTCAGGGTCTTTTGCTCCATAAATTTGAAGTACACGAATGTCACATCCCATGTTTTGCAAAATTTCCATTCCCCTTAATGTAGCTGCTTGTCCAGCCCCATCAGCATCATACCCTATTATTACTTGCTCACTATTTTTTCTAAGGAGCCTACCTTGCTGTTCGGTTAGTGCTGTTCCAAGTGAAGCCACAACATTTGTAATACCTCTTTGATAAAGAGAAATTGCATCCATATAGCCTTCAACAATTATTATTTTTTTAGTATCACCCTTTTTTGCTATGTTCAGTCCAAATAAATTCCTTCCCTTGCTGTATACAATATTTTCTGGTGAATTTATGTACTTTGGTTTGCTATCATCAAGTACTCTTCCTCCAAATGCAATAAATTTTCCTGTTGCATCTTGAATTGGTATCATAAGTCTTTTTCTAAATCTGTCAATAAACACTCCGTTCTCTGTTTTATTTACTAAACTTGATGCTAAAATTTCTTCTTCTGAAAAACCTTTTTGCTTTAATAATTTATATAGCTCATCAAATGTGCCAGAATATCCTATTAAAAATGATTTTAAAGTTCTATTGTCCAACTTTCTCTTTTTTATGTATTCTTGTACCTCTTTTGATGTAGGTTTATATAAATTTTCATGATAAAATTTGGCAGTAATCTCGTTTATTTCATATACCTTTGCTTTCAATGCTGCCTTTTTATTGTCTTGATAACTAGTATCAAGTGTTGGTAGATTAATATTTGCTCTGTTCGCTAAAAGTTGCAATGTTTCTATAAAGTTTAGATTTTCTATTTTACTTACAAAATGAATAACATTTCCTCCTACACCACAGCCAAAGCAATGAAAAATTTGTTTATCTGGTGAGACAGAAAAAGAAGGTGATTTTTCTTTATGGAATGGACATAATCCAAAAAAATTTCTACCGCTTCTTTTTAATATTACATATTGTGATATTACATCTACTATATCATTACTGCTTCTGATCTCTTCAATTAATTCTTCACTATATCTTACCAATTTTTTCTTTCCTTTCTACCATACATATATTTTATTCGACATAAAGTCTTCAATTCCTTCTTATGAGCTTACAATTTTTACCTACAACAAGGTCGCATCTTTTTTTAGATACGACCTACTTGATTTTTCCTTTGATTTTATTTTTGTTTTATTTTTAAGAATTATAATTTTGTGTTTGGGCTATATAGTGTGTACTTTTTTATAAGCTCTCACTTGTTCCTGTTCCATTGTATGGTATAAATTTGTTTACAATATTTTGATTTAAATCAATATTTTCTTGTGGCAATTTATACTCATCAAATGAAATATTAATCTTATTTTCTACTAATTGCTCAACTTCTTCTTGAGAAGCATGTTCTGCTAAAACCAATTCACTTACTAAAATTTGTTTAGCATTATTAAGCATTTTCTTTTCTCCTGTAGATAGTCCTTTTTCCTTTTGTTTAAAGCTTAAATTTCTAACTACATCAGCTACTTCATATATATCTCCGCTTTTCATTTTGTCCATATTATCTCTATATCTCTTATTCCAATTTTGAGACATTTCAGTCTCATTTTCTCCTAATATAGACATTACCTTTGCTGCTTCTTCTTTGTTAATAATGTTTCTAACTCCAACTTCTTCTGCTTTATCTGTTGGAACCATTACCTTTACTTCTCCCGGCATTTTAATTATATAATAATTATGTTTTTCTCCTAATATGTCCTTCTCCTCAATTGCATCAATTGTACCAGCTCCATGCATTGGATACACTATTTTGTCACCTACGTTAAACATATAGGTCCTCCTTTCTAAAGTAAAATTTTATATATGAAGTTAAAGAAAGGGTTTTTGTCATCTCTTTTTCAACTACATTTCTATTATACTACAAAAAATGGTAAAAGTCAAAACTTTTACCACTACTTGTTATGTTGATTTTAGCTGTAATCCTTGCAACTTAAAGGCTACAAAAAATAAATTTTTTTTAGCACTTTTTTATGATTATCTTTTTTACTTATGTATACCATTTTAGGTAATTACTCTGCCACAATAGATATCCTTGTTTCGTTTTTTTAACTTGTTGGTCAAGTTTCCAAATGCTTTATTATAACTTATTCTATTGTAAATAATTTAACATATTTATTTTGAGCACTTATTTACTAGTTGAGCCAAACCCTCCTACTCTTTCTCCTTCTGCTACATCATCATCTGCCACAAAATATTTTTGGAATATAGCTTGTCCTATTGCTTCTCCTTTTTTTATGGTAATATCTTCATCTTTAATATTGTAAAATGCAAACATTATATGACCATCATTATCTGGATTTCCATAGTAATCCTTATCTACAACTCCTACACTATTAGCTAAAATTAATCCCTTTTTCTTAGGGTTAGAACTACGATTATATAGCATTAAGACTTCATCATCTTGCATATATGCTTTAATACCTGTTTTTATTAATGTTGGTGCCATACCCTTTTTAAAGCTTGGTACAACAGTATCTTCAGCAGCTTCTACATCGTATCCTGCTGAATATTTTGTTTTTCTAACAGGCAAGTTTATTTTCTTATCTTCCCATCCTTTTGCAATTTCAAATCCTCTTATTTTTTCCATTAATAATTCCTCCTATTTTTTCTTGATTATATTATATTTTTTTAATTTGTCAAGTAGCACCATTGAGGTCTGACCCTAATAGCACTTTTTGTTTACATAAGTCATATAGTATAATGAGGTGACTTTATGAAGACTATGCAATTAACAAAATTAGAACTTGGCACCACAGGATTTATAAAAGAAATAAATTGCAAAAATAGTATAAAAAGAAGATTACTTGATTTAGGTTTAATTCCTAACACTGAGATTACCCCTATTTTGAAAAGTGTTGCAGGAGATCCTATAGCATATGAGGTTAGAAATATAATTCTTGCTATTAGAAAACAAGATGCGGATAAAATCATTGTATTTGCTAAATAAACTATTTAGTTGTATAATATTTTAAATTCACTATCTAAAAGTCGTCCCATCTTGCTGGCATATATATTCTTTTTTTAATGAATTGGAACTACTTAGATGTAAATTATAAAAATATGGAGGTAATAGTTTTGTACGAATACATTGATTTAAGAAATACAAATGATTACTCAGAATTAAAAGAAACTGCAAATGTTATAAAGTCTGGCGGGCTTGTTCTATTTCCTACTGAAACGGTTTATGGGTTAGGAGCAAATGGATTAGATGAAAATGCTGTAAGAAAGATTTATATTGCAAAGGGTAGAAATTTTAACAATCCTATTAATTTATTGGTAAGCAATATGAAAATGGTTGAAACTGTTGCAAAAAATATTTCTCCTTTAGAATATAAATTAATGGAAGCATTTTTTCCTGGTCCTTTTACTATTATTTTAAAAAAGCATGAAATTGTACCAGATATTGTAACTGCAGGTAAAAGCTTTGTGGGAGTTCGTATGCCAAGTGGTACTATTGCACAAAAACTGGTAGAATATTCTGGAGTTCCTATTGCCGCACCAAGTGCAAATATTTCCGGTAAGCTTAGTGGTACAAGTTTTGAAGATATTTTAGATGATTTTAAAGATAAAGTAGACCTTGCTATTAATGGTGGCAATAGTGAGATTGGAATTGAGTCTACTATAGTAAAAGTAATAGATAATGTCCCTCATATTTTAAGACCTGGAAGTATTACAGAAGAGCAAATATTGCAGTTTGCGCCACAAGTTATAAAAGATTATGAAGACGAAAATTCAGATAATATAAATCACGCTAACCACTATACTCCAAATAGCAATTGTTTATTGGTTTATGGCAATGATAATAAAAAGATGGTTGCAAAAATAAAAGAAATTTCTAATAAATATGTTAAGCCTTGCATACTAGCTTCACATGAGAATATAGCTTTTTATGAAGGCAATACTACCATAGATATTGGGTCTAAAGCAAACTTGAATGAGATTGCTAAAAATATTTTTGCAAATTTAAGAAAAGCTGATAACTTAAGCCCAGATATTATAATTATTGAAGGTGTTCCAAAAGATGGCATTGGAACAGCTATAATGAATAGGCTTATAAGAGCTTGCAACGGCAATTTCACAGAAGTACATTGACAAAAGGAGCTACTCCTTTTGTCAATGTATTATATTCCACAATCCATTTGTAATCATACATATTACTATTCCACATACTGTTGGGAGTAAAAATGCAAGGGCTGACCATTTCCAGCTTCCAGTTTCTTTTTTTATTGTCATTAATGTAGTTGTACATGGAAAATGTAAAAGTGTAAATATCATTACATTTATTGCTGTAATAAGTGTCCAACCATTCTGAATTAAAATTTGCCCTATTGCAGATGTACTTTCTAAATCTACTAATGTTCCGCTTCCCATATAGCACATGAGTATAATAGGTAACACTATTTCATTTGCTGGGATTCCTAGTATAAATGCCGTTAGTATATAACCATCTAATCCCATTAATCGTGCAAATGGGTCAAAGAAATTTGCTATATATGTTAGAATACTTATGTCTCCTATGTTTATGTTTGCAAACAACCATATCACAAGACCTGCTGGTGCTGCAACAGCTACAGCTCTTCCTAGCACAAATAAAGTTCTATCAAATATTGACCTTATTAGCACTTGCCCAATCTGTGGCTTTCTATATGGTGGAAGTTCCAATACAAAAGATGAACTCGTTCCTTTTAATATTGTTTTTGATAAGATTTTAGAAACAAGTAAAGTCATAAATATGCCAAGTAAAATTACTCCTAATACTGTAATAGTCGCTATTAAAGTGGAGCCAAAGCCAGCCGAACTGTTAATAGCTAAATTTTCTGCAACCTCTGTTCCAACCTCTCCTGCATGTTCCACACTATTTCCACTTATAACTGCTCCTGCCATAAAAATACTTGCAATTGTTATTAAAAAAGGAAATCTGCCATTACAAGGTATAAATGCATTTGTAAGTATTGCAATTAGCTTTTCTCTTGGTGAGTCAATAATTCTGCAACCTGTTACCCCTGCTGCATTACATCCAAATCCCATGCACATAGTAAGTGCTTGTTTGCCGTGAACTTCCTGCTTTTCTGAAAAACTTATCTAAATTAAATGCAATACGTGGTAAAAAGCCCAAATCTTCTAGCAATGTAAACAATGGAAAAAATATTGCCATTGGCGGTAGCATAACTGCTATAATCCATGTCAAAGTCTTATACACTCCATCAATTAGCATACTCTTAATCCATTCTGGAGCAGATAGTATTTCAAATAAATATTCAATTTTCCCTTGAAGCCATCCAAAAAACTGTGATAACCATTCTGATGGATAATTTGCCCCTGTAATGGTAATCCAGAAAATAACCCCTAAGAACAAGATCATTATTGGAATACCCCAAACTTTAGATGTAAGTACTTTGTCTATTTTCCTATCTCTTCTATTTTGTCTTGTCTCCTCAAAACTTACTACATCTTTACATACATTTTCTGCTTGAAATACAATACTAGAAATGAGGTCATTTTTTACATTTTCTTGTTTTACTCCATTATTTTCTAAAATATCATTTACTGTTTGCTTTACTGATTTACTATTATTTGTATCAATTGGTAGTTTGTATCCTTCTGCCATTATAGTATCTTCTGCAGAATTTTTTATCTTGTTTTTTTCTATACATAGATTTACACTTTTTGCTTTTTCTAACATTGCATTACTATTTTTACCTATTTTTATATGTAAGTTATCTTCTATACTTTTTAATATTTTACTATCTCCGTCTATGATTTTTAGGCAAATCCACCTAGCAAGTCTTTTGTCATTTTTGGGTAGCATTTTTTCAATTTTTTCTTGTATATTTTCCACACAATCCTCAACATATGGTAAATATCTTATAGTTTTAGGTTGTAGCTTTATTTCTCCATTTGCTATTTTAGCCACTTTATCCATTAATCTATTTAACGTCTTTTTCTTTCTGGCAATCGTTCCAACAACTGGCACACCCAGTAATCTTTCCATTTCTTTAAGATCTATATTTATACCTTTTTTCTTAGCCTCATCTAACAAATTTACACAAACTACAACTTTGTCTGTTATTTCCATAATTTGATACACTAGATTCAAATTTCTTTCTAAAGATGTAGCATCTACAATTACCACTACTACATCTGAGTCACCAAAACAAATATAATTTCTCGCAATTTCTTCTTCCTCAGAGTTCGACATTATAGAATATGTCCCTGGAATATCTACCAACAAAAACTTTTTTTCATTATATGTACACATTCCTGCAGCATTTGAAACTGTTTTACCGTGGCCAATTTCCAGTGTGTTGATGCATACCTGTAAGATTATTGAATATAGTAGACTTCCCAACATTAGGATTTCCTGCTATTGCAATAGTATAGTCACATTCTTTTCTCATGCTTTCAATATCTGCACCTAGCACTTTCTTTCCTGTTGATTCATTTGTAAGTCCCATAAAATCCTCCTTATATTTTATAATATTATTATATGAGTTCAAATGATTTTTGGATAATACAATTAAACTTTAAATCCACTTTAATAATTTCTTAAGTTTTTATCACTTGTTTTTTAAGATTTTAATGGTAGACTATATGTCAAGCAAAGGAGGGATGATATGCAAAATATTATTTTAAAATGTGAAAATTTGCATAAAAGTTTTAGAAAAAAGGAAATTTTAAAAGGAGTATCTTTAGACGTTTCTAGTGGTGATATTTTAGGTTTTATAGGTCCAAATGGTGCTGGTAAAACAACTACAATTAAACTGATACTTGGTCTTCAAAGAATTGGTAGTGGCAGGGTTACTATTAACGGATTTGACATTCAAAAGGATTTTGAAAGGGCAATTGCTCGAGTTGGTGCAATTATAGAAAACCCTGATTTATATATGTATTTATCTGGGTATGATAATTTAAAATTAATTTCTAATTTGTACAAAGGTATAGATGAAAAACGTATTCAAGAAGTTATTAAATTAGTCGGATTAGAAAAGAGAATTAATGATAAGGTATCAAAATATTCTTTAGGTATGAGACAGCGCTTAGGTGTTGCACAAGCTATACTACATAAACCTAATTTATTAATTTTAGATGAACCAACAAATGGTTTAGATCCTGAGGGAATTAAAGATTTACGTAATCTTTTGATTAAACTTGCTAAAGAAGAAAATATGGGCATTTTAATTTCTAGCCATAACTTGGCAGAGCTTGAAAGTTTTTGCAATAAGGTTTGCATTATAAAAAATGGTGTTATTGTGGAATCTTCTGACCTTGAGACTGTAAAAAAAGATGCTTCTGAAGGAAACTATATAATAGAGCTAGATGATAGTAAAAGAGCTAGAATTATTATTGGAGATATGGCTGAAGCCACTGATAGCACACATATTCAAGTACATGCTGACAAAGAGAATATTCCATCAATTATAAAGAAACTTGTTCTTCAGGATATTAGAATTTATTCTATCAAAGAGGATGTTTTAAGCTTAGAAGACGCGTTCTTCAAAAAGACAGGGGGTAATATTATTGATTAATTTAATTGGAAATGAATTAAAAAAGATTTTTAAGAAAAAAACTATATATATTTTACTTATTATAATTGTAGGATATATTTTGCTTTCGAATATTATAATTAAAGCTACAGATGATGGTTATTCTTATCATTATTACTATGAAGGTGATATTGAGTATATAGAAAATTATTTGTCAGAATTAGACCCAAATAATCCATCAGAATATCCAGACTTTGCGTCATTTAAACGTCAATTAGAGACTCTAAACCTTACAAAAAAGTATGGAAATGATAGTTGGCAAGCATATGTAATAAATACCAAACTTCCTGGATATATTGACACAATGATAGAATATGAATATTCAAATGGAGTAACAGAAAAAGCCTATAATGAAGCAAAAAAAGATTATGAGATAGCTTTAGAAAAATTGGATGCTGATGATTGGAAATATTTTGTAAGCAAAGAATTAAATGAAACTAATAAAGCTATTGATGAGCAAAATGCATTAAAGGAAAATGTACAAAATTCTGGAGCACTTGCTGAGATTAATAAAACTATAGAGGATTTACAAGTGCAAAAACAAGTAGATACATGGAGACTCGAAAAAAATATAAGTTATGCACCTAGTTTTTTAAATGATGCAATAGAAAAATACTATAATTCTCAAACTTCACTTAATGATTATGATAGTACTAAGGTAAATGAATTAAGCTCTGATGAATTACAATCTTACCATAGTCTACTAGAAGAAGCAAATTTGAATAAATACTACATTGATAATATGGTTACATTAGACAATAGTAATAGAAATACACTTATAAATTTATTTAGTAATTACGAATTATTTATTTTAATTGTCGGAATAGTTATAGCAGGCTCTATTGTGAGTGATGAGTTTAATAAAGGTACTATCAAACTTTTGCTTGTTAAACCATATAGCAGAGTAAAAATATTACTATCTAAATTTATTGTATGTATGATAATACTAGTTTTAAGCATTGCATTTATAACTATTTGTCAAACACTAATAGGCGGAATTATATTTGGATTTGATGGATTGTCCATCCCAGCCATTGTATATAATTTTGATACTAATAGTGTAGAAACAATAAATTTATTTGGATATGTAGCATTAATAGGAATTTGCAAACTACCAATATATATACTTTTAACAACACTTGCATTTGCTTGTAGCACAATTTTTACAAACACTGCTCTAGCTGTTGCAGTACCATTTCTAGGTTATATTGGAGCAAGTATTATAAATCAATTGGCCTTACTGTATGACTTTAAGCAAATAATATATTTTGTTACTCCTAACTGGGATTTGACATACTATTTATTTGGCGGAAGCCCTTTATTTAAAGGATTAACTGCACCGTTTTCGTTAATAATATGTGCAATCTATTTGTTAATAATGCTAGTAGTAAGCTTAATAGTATTTAAGAAAAGAGATATAAAGAATATTTAGTTTTTACACAAAAAAGGACGGGTTTGTTTTGTAAAAGTCAAACTCGTCCCTTTTTTGTAAAAAATTATCTAATCTCTTACATATTCGTTCATTGGTTTTACTAAATATTTAAGCTCATCTAATTTATCTGTTGATACATAACCAGGCTTTCCATTTATTACATCTGGTATTCTGTTTACAACTGTGGCACATGTAAGTTCTACTGTAGAAGGTCTTGATACTACTATTGTTGTATTTGGCTCTCCTTCTATTGTCCACTCATTTTTATCATAATCTTCTTTAGAATATACCTTTCCTATACATTGTGATTCTATTGTAATTCCTTCTTTTGTTTTTGTTGTTACAACTGCACTCATACCTGTTGCAGTTCCTGCTTTTACTGTCATTCCTAATGTAGATGAATCTATATCTTCTTTGTATGTTTGTGGTACACATTTTTGAGTTTGGCTAATTGGTGTTAGTCCTAATTTAGAACATAGCCATCCATTTACATTCCACATATATGATGGTGCATATTCTCCTGAATTTATTATTTTTTGTCTTTCTTCATCGCTCATTCTATCTACTGATGCAATTTTCTTATCAAACTCATCTAGTGTTAATCCAGCTCCGTGTGCTTCTGCTAAAGCTATTCCATAGTCTTCTACATTGTATGATGAGCTTCCTTTTATTTTTGTTATTTTTTGAGTTGAACCTGCAATTGCACTTATTAACTCTCCCCAATAAATATCTTGATATCCGCTTCCTGTAATTGTACATCCATTCTTTTTTGCCAAGTCATCTATCTCATCTGTAACTGTTGGATTTGAATTAAATGGGAAAAATGCTTCTTCACAAGTTGATATTGCATTTATTCCAAGCTTTGCACATAACATAAATGCATCTTTTATATCATTTATTAAGCTCATTGTTGTAACAATTACTATATCTGGTTTTAATTCCTTTAGCAAAGTTTCTGCATTATTAGCATCAGTAACTGTTACACCTCTTTTTTCTCCTCCCATTATCTCTCCAATATCTTTTCCTATAACTGATGGATTTACATCAATAGCACCTACTATCTCTCCACCTTTTTCAAATACATAACGCATTGTATAAACTGACATTTTCCCTGTACCATATTGTACAACTCTAACTTTTCTATCCATTCTTAACACTCTCCTTTTTATATAATTATTTCAAATATATTATATCACTAATAAAAAAAATTATACAAATATTAATTTCACTGGTGTGGTTACTAGATAATGGTCTTCGAATTAAGCATGTCCTGCAACGGTAGTTCTAATTAAAATAGCCTCGCTACGTCCCTACGGAGCTTCCTGCTCCGCTCAGCTATTTTAATTAGAAGCTCCCTGCGCGGACTTATAATTCATATTAGCCATTATCTAGTAACCTGGTGTGTCACAATTTAGTTTTTAATATTTCTTATTTATTCAAGTAATAACAATTTAGGACATTTCTTTGTATTCCATAAAATGCAATTTTCTAAGGTAAAAGAGCTAAGCAATTCTTTATTAAAAATTACTTAGCTCTTTTCATTTTACCTCCATTCGAGCAAATTTACGCTCTAACAAAAAATTTTATTTAATAACCTCTATATATTTGCAAGAATTTTAAAGGTTAAATTCCCACCATCTCAAAATTTGTTACAATTTTGAGGGCAACAGCGATTGTAGCTTTAAGTAGTAAAAAGCTTGTTTTTTACTCTATTCACTTGCTTCTACTTTAAAATCTTTAGCATTTGCATAATCTGCAGATGCAGTAGTATTTATTTGGCTAGTCTCACCTGGTTCTATTTTTCCTATAAGCACTCGAAGTGTTGCTATAGTTTCATCATTTTCACCTAATAGCACTATTTTTACAACTTCTTCTTCATGTGTTGTTGTTGCATTGTTTTTTACATCTGCTAATAGTACACTTAAACCATTCTTTTCTGTGAATTGTATGTTACTTATTTCTAAATCTTTATATGTTTTTACACTATTAAATAATTCACTATTATTTAACTTAGTTCCATCATCTAATTGTGTAACATATTGTTCTACATTTTGAACTTCCTGATTTGTATCCACATTGTTCTCTGGCATTTGTTCTTTATTTTTTGCCCTTCCGTTTACTAATACCACGATTAATACAATAGCAATAACTAATACAGCTATTAATAATACAATCCACCTTTTTTCATTGCTGTTCATTTTTATTTCCTCCTTTTTTCTTTTGAAACTTTAAAAGAACTATATCACAACTAATAAATTTTTACAAGCTTTTTCCGTATATTTTTATAAATATTGGTTACTAGATTGAATTATTGAAAGAAGCTAGTTATAAAATTCCATATACCAGTAAAAATTCCTACAATAATAGCTACGATTATATCTATAAGCGTTTTTAAAATTGGATTTTGCTCATAAAAACTTACCATCCAATCATGTGTTGGTGGAATAAACCATAAAATAGCAATTATTAATATCATGATTCCAAGTACTATAAAAAAGTCTCTTATACTTTCCTTTGTTATTTTATGTTTTACTTTATATCCCATATTCTTCAGATAATTATAATACGCATTTTCATATTCTTTGTTTAAATGTTTTTGCATCTTTTGCCTTTGCTTCATTGCTTCTTTTTGCAATTTTTCTTGATATTTTAGTCTTTGTGCTTGTAATTCTTCTGCATTTGCAGAATCATATTTATTTTCATAATTTATTTGATTATATTTTTCTTGCTCTTCTTTTTCTCTTTCTTGCTTAAGATAATTATCATACTCTTTTCGTTTCTCTTTATTTCCTAGTACATCATAAGCTTCATTTATTTTTTTCATTTTATTTTCAGCATTTTTACGATTAGAATCATTTTGTAAATCTGGATGATATTTTTTAGCAAGTACCTTATATGCTTTTTCTATTACTTCATCTGATGCATTTTCACTAACTTCAAGCACTTCATAAAATGTATCTTTATTCATTACCTAAACTCCTTAGATTCCACTTTTTTCTTATTTTAATTAACTAGTTCCATTTGTGTTTTTTGAATTTAAAATATCTACCACGTGGAATTACATTATTGTCATAAATCATGCGAGCATTCTATATAAATTACACTGAACAGTAACCTATATAGTAATAATTATATCATTAATACTAGAAAAAATATAGTATTTTTCATATTTTTATGATATAATCTGTTACAGGATAATCTATATGAATCATACTGAACATTAACACTAGATATGGTTTAGGATAAAACTAGGAACTATACAATAAAAAAAGAGGTGAGATTTTTGAAATTAACATCTAATGATGAAACACTAGCTGAAAGCAAAGTCCTTATTCTATATATTTTAAATAGCCTAAAAAAACCTGTTAGCAACAATGCGTTATACAAAATTATTCTTTCTGTATTTGACATGAATTATTTCTACTTTCAACAATTTTTATTAGACCTAATTAAAAGCGATTTTATTCTTACTTACGAACAAGAAGAGCAACATATGTATTTAATAACTGAGAAAGGTTCAAGAACATTAGAACTTACAGAAGATATTTTGCCTGGGATAATAAAATTACAAGTAGATACAAATCTAAAATATACTTTAGATGATGTTAATGAAGAAAACTCCATTGTAGCTGAATATACTCCTGTTAATGAGAATTATTATAATGTTACTTGCAAAATTATGGAGAATAATGAATGTCTTTTTGAAATAAAAACTTTTGCTGGTTCTCGTGAACAAGCAAAACAAATAGTTGATAATTGGAAAAGACATGCTGGAGTAATGTATCCTGACCTTTTAAAAATATTAACACAAGATTTTAAAGATGACCCTATCGAAGAATCTACTGAGTTTAAACCATTAAAAGAAACAATTGGCTCTCCTTTAGAGGTATACAATTATGATGTATTAAATAGAAGTTCTGAAAATGAAGAAGAAAATGTGCAAGAGGATAATTCTAATGTAAAAACAACATCTAATTCTTCATATGTTATAGAAGGTAATCTTAATTTATTTGATATGATGGATAAAAACAACGTACAAAACAATTTATGATTGTACGTTGTTTTATTCTACTTTTTAATATTGTCTTCCCCATACTACCATTGTGTCAGCTTCTTTTCCACAGCATACACATTTATTGCCTACTTTCTCTTGCTGGAATGGGATACATCTTGATTTAGCACCTGTAAGCTCATGAATTTTTTCTTCACACTCTTCACTTCCACACCACATTGCTTTAATATATCCTTGATTTTCCTCTAAGTTTTTTGTAAACTCATCCATGTTTTGTGCTATAGTTGTTTTTTCTTGTAGCCTTTTTTTACATTCATTATACATATTTTCTTGTATGTTTTCTAATAACTCATTTATTTTTTCAGTTAACTCGTCTAATGATACTTCTATTTTCTCCAATGTATCTCTTCTTACAATTACACACTTGTTTTCTTCTATATCACGTGGTCCAATTTCAATTCTTACTGGAACACCTCTCATTTCCCAATCATTAAATTTATAACCTGGTGAATATTGTTCTCTCACATCTAGCTCAACTCTATATTTTTTTGCCAATTCATTATATAGACTCTCTGCCTTTTCTTTTACTCCTTCTTTATGCATAGCAATAGGTACAATAACTACTTGAATTGGAGCTACTCTTGGTGGAAGTTTCAATCCTCTATTATCTCCATGAGCCATTATAACTCCACCTATTAATCTGGTACTAATTCCCCAAGATGTTTGATACGCATATTCTTCTTTTCCCTCTCTATTTTGGAATTTTATATCAAATGGTTTTGAAAAATTTTGTCCAAAATAATGAGAAGTTCCAGATTGAAGTGCTCTACCATCATGCATAAGTGTTTCTACTGTATATGTTGCTTCTGCACCTGCAAATTGCTCTGTTTTTGTTTTTCTTCCTTTTAATACTGGCATTGCTAATAAATTTTCTATTACATCAGCATACACATCAAGCATTTCCAAAGTAAATTTTTGAGCTTCTTCTGCTGTTTCATGTATTGTATGTCCTTCTTGCCATAAAAATTCTCTAGAACGTAAGAAAGGTCTTGTTTCTTTCTCCCACCTCAAAACATTACACCATTGATTATACTTATATGGTAGTTCTCTCCACGAACTTAACCATTTTGAATACATTGTTGAGAATATAGTCTCAGATGTAGGCCTAATACACAACCTCTCTTCTAATTCTTCTCCTCCTCCCATTGTTACCCATGCAACCTCTGGTGCAAAACCTTCCACATGGTCTTTTTCCTTTTGAAGTAAACTCTCTGGAATAAGAACTGGCATAGCTATATTTTTTACTCCATGTTCTTTGAACTTTTCATCTGCATATTTTTGTATATTTTCCCAAATAGCATATCCATATGGACGTATAGTTATAAATCCTTTTACGTCTGTATAGTCTGCAAGTTCTGCTTTAAGAACTATATCTGTATACCATTGTGCGAAATTTTCTTCTATATTAGTTATCTCTTTCACAAATTCTTTATTACTCATTATTATTTTCATTCCTTTCATCTATATTTACACTTTCACTTTGTTTTTTCTCTTCAGTTTCTACACTTTCTTCAAGATCTTCCCTTTCGGGCATTGGAGCCTCCTCAATAATCTCATCAATAACAATTTGTCTATTTTCATCTAATTTATATCTTGGTAAATCTGGGAGTTCTTCCAAACTTGATATTCCAAACATTCTAAAGAATTCATTTGAAACCTTGTATGCCATAGGTTTTCCAGGGGCATCAAGTTTTCCTGCTTCCTCTATTAAATTATAGTCCAATAGCTTATATATTGTACCATCTGAATTAACTCCTCTAATACTCTCGATTTCTGCTCTTGTAACTCGTGGATTATATGCTATAATTGCCAAAGTTTCTAGTGCTGCTTGAGATAAGTTTGGTTTAGCCCTTTTGTCAAAAATCGGATAAATATATTCATAATAATCTTTTTTAGTACATATTTGGTAAGCATCATTTATTTTTACTATACTTAACCCTCTATCTTCTTTTTCATAATCCATTCTTAATAATTCCATTGAATTTAAGACTTCTTCTTCGCTAATCTCTAGGGCTGACATTATCTCACTTATTTTAACTTCTCTTCCTGCTGCAAACAAAATTGCTTCTAAAATTCCTTTAATTTTTCTTTGTTCCATTCTCATTTGCCTTTCTCTTTTATTAACT
>CALXWQ010000015.1 GCA_944392435.1 uncultured Clostridia bacterium | reverse complement strand
TGGGCAAAGAAAAAAATCATCCAACTACTTGAATGATTTTTTCTATCTGTTAGTTCGAACAGATACGTCATTGGTGCAGATGGCCGGAATCGAACCGGCACGGTGTTTAACCACCGCAGGATTTTAAGTCCTGTGCGTCTGCCAGTTCCGCCACATCTGCATTTGTTTGAACTGACAATAATTATTTTACTACTTCTTATATGGTTTTGTCAATACCTATCTGGAAATTTTATTAATTTCTTAATTTCGTAATTTGTAATAAAATATTTCTATATATATCAATTTTGTTTTTACAAATATTTTCCCCAGTTAATAGTAAAAAGACAGCTTAACTATTAACTGCCTTTTCACTATTAACTATTCTTCTACTTTAACAAAGCTGCTCTTTGGTACGCCACATAATGGGCAAACCCAATCTTCTGGTAAATCAGCAAATTTTACCTCTTCTACAGCATCATCATAAATGTAGCCACATGCTACACACTTATATTTATCCATAATCTTCCTCCATTCCTATAAAGTATAAGCTCTTACTTATCTCTATAATTAATATGACATATTCTATCATAAACTATGCAAGAAAACAATACTAATTTATTATTTTTTGTTTGCTATAATAACTATTCCAATCTTTTATTTTTGTGGAATTTGAGAGTAAGTCACCAATTTTCACAAAAAAAGATATGGAATTTCTCCCATATCTTCATATGAATTCATATATTTATATAAATCTCAAATTATTTTTTATTTACTAATTCTTTTAATGCTTTTCCTGCTTTGAATACAGGTGCTTTAGAAGCTGGTATTTTTATTTCTTCTTTAGTTTGTGGGTTTCTACCTTTTCTAGCAGCTCTTTTTCTTACTTCAAAAGATCCAAATCCAACTAATTGAACTTTATCTCCTTTAACTAATGCTTCTGTTACAACATCTATAAATGCGTTTAATGTTGCTTCTGCATCTTTTTTTGTGTCTCCTGTTTTTGCTGCGATAGCTGCGATTAATTCTGATTTGTTCATTTTCATTACCTCCTATAAGATTTTCATATGTAGACTTTAAACGCTATCTACTACTATCAATATTCTCCACACTTCACTAAAATCCTTCTTTTTTTTATTATTTTTTGCATATTCCTACATTTTTTTAAATTATTTGCCTACATTTATATACTCTATAATAAATATAACCTATTTTCCTTGAATTATTCATATAATTTAATCTTTTTTAAAAATATATAAATTTTTTCTCCACATGGAATAGCTTTTATTTCTTCTACTGAAAAAACTTTAAATATTAAAATTAATAACATATATATTATTATTGCTGCAATAATTGTCAATATCATACATATCTTTTCTACAAAAAATGCTTTTAGGCAATGCAAAATAAATCCTGAAGTAATGCCCATCATTAAAGTTGATAACAATATTTTTAAAACATGACTTAGTCTCAAATCCACTTTTACATATTTATTCATTATGCTAAGCTCAATGCCAAATGTAATTATATGACATATTACAGTTGAAGTCGCTGCCCCCGCTGTTCCACCTAATACAAAAATATCTGGATTTATTCCTACTAAAATATTATTTAAAATCAGCTTTATAACTAATCCTATTACTAGTGATATTGCTGGAACAACAATCTTCCCTATTCCATGTAACACTGCATTTATATTTTGACTAAGCATAATAAATGTTATTGATATTGAACTAATTTGTAAGAGAAACGCCCCATCAGGTTGATTTGGAAATAATAAATGTAATATAGGCTCTGCTAGTACAATTATCCCTACAGTGCTTGGCACTCCTATTAATAATGATATGAGCATAGAAAATTTTATTTTTTTATTCGCATATTCAAAATTACCACTTGCTCTTGCAGCAGAAACTGCTGGTATTAACACACTTGAAAACGCAGAATTAAAAGATAATGGAAATGCTACAATTGTATCTACTTTTCCACTTAAAATTCCATATTGAAGTTTTGCCTCAGTTTCTGTCATAAAATTTTTTAAACTTCTTACTATTGTCATTGAGTCTATATTTTTATTTATTCCTCCTAATATTGGAGCTATTGACATTGGAATAGATACATTAAGTATATCTTTAATTGTCCTTCTAATCCCTCTGTACGTATAATTTACACTATGTTTTATTTCATTTGCCACTTCTTTTCTAACAGAGGTATAATATTTAAACAAGTACATAAAGCATGTTATTTCTGAAAGTGTTGTTGCAACTGCTGTTCCTGCTGCCATTACTCTTGTATCTAACCCTGTAGTTTGAGCTATGATTTCTATTAACACTATTGTAATAATAGTTTTAAAAATTTGCTCTATAGTCTGAGAACTTGCTCCTACATTCAAGTTTTCTCTTCCATTAAAATACCCTTTTACAGCTGATGTAATTGCCACAAAAAATATTGAAGGTGATAATGCAAGTAAACTAAGTTCTGCTTCTGGTATTTGTATTAAGTTACATGTTATATAATGTGAAAATTTAAACAAAATTAAAGAAGCCAAAAATCCAATCATACCAAATGAGATAACTGCAACTTTAAATACCTTATGGGCTCCCTTACTATCTCCTATTGCTAATCTTTCAGAAACCAATTTTGATACAGCATTTGGGATTCCCACAGAAGTTATAGTAAGGAATAATGCATAAACTTGAAATGCACTAGAATAAATTGCATTTCCTGCATCTCCAAATCCTTCTCTATTTGTAAGATATATTTTATTTACAATTCCTATAATTTTTATAAAAACATGTGCTACCACCAAGATAACAACATTTTTTAAAAAGCTAGTCTTTTTTAATTTTCTATTTTTCTTTTTATTCCTCATGCTTAATCTTATTCTAATACTCACTTTTTATTCATTGTAATTCATAGCTGACATTAATTTTAATTGTTAAAACCCAGTATAAAGTATTTAACAACCCTCACCTCCCATAATACAGTTTGTACTCAGTAGGGACTGGCAAGCAAATATTTACTACATACACATTACCTAAATTTTATTTAAGACATTTAAATAGCTGTTGAAATTTAAAGCTTGTCAATTGTTATTTATAAATATGTAGCAAGAAAAGCGAGTAATCTGTAAATCGTAACACATCTAGAATTGCTGTTGAGCATAATATTCTTTTAAAAAATCGTTTCACTTATTTGCTATGCCAAGTAGTTCCACGAGGTAGATATATATTTTGTTCGAATACCACAAGAACACATTATATATTTACCAGCAATATGAAGCCGATTTTACATGTCTATTTTTATACTGAGTAGTAAACAACTAGCAACAAAAAGTGAACTTTTTCTTTAAAAGCTCTTGTTTTTTTTGCCATTTTATAGGATAATATATATGTATTATTTTAATTTTTGAAAGTGGTGAAACTATTGAAATATATAGACAAATTTCTTAAATTTTTAAAAACAGATAGAAATACTTTTATGACATATATTTTAACATTAATATCTGCCTATGTAATTATAGATAGACTTGTCGAATTAATGTTTATGATATTTACAGGTGTTGCATATTCTTATTGGGGTCCAATAGAATACACATTAGCATTCGCTGCTTTAGTATTTGCATTTTACTTTTCATTTGCATCTAAATTTGCAAAAGCAGATATTGATAAATTACGATTTTTTAATACATATGTAATATGCTTATATATTTTATTTGTATCTTTTATAGTACAAGGATTAAATTCATTAGCATGGGGAGTAATTTTATCAGTACCAAATTATGCAGAAATAGTAAGTAACTATTCAAACTTATTCAGACCTGCATTTACTGCTATTTCGTTATATATACCTCTTGTAACATTCTATAAAGTATTTAAATGGCTTACATTTACAATTAATGATTCTAAAGATATTAAAGATTCCATTTTTGATTATGGTGGTGTAAGTCTAGCTGGAAAGCCAAAAGACGTTGGAAAATATTCATGTGAAGTAATGGTATGTGTAGATTCTGAATCTGGCGAAAACATTATTATGCCAGAAACTAAAAGATTAGAATCATTTTTAGTAGTTGGTGTATCTGGCTCTGGAAAGACAACTATGATTTATGAACCAATGATAGCAAGAGATTTAGATAGAAAATATTTCTTTAAAGAAATAGCTAAAGAAATGGGATTTACAGCTTTAAAAACTGGTATTGCAACTTTGAGTCTTCCTTATGATAACAACTATTTAAATGAGAACTTTTCACTAAATATGCTAACTCCTAACCCAGATAAGGCTGATTTATATAAGGCATATATGAAAAAAATGATTTTAGGTTCTGCTAGTGGAAAATATATTTATAGAGACTTTGGATTGACATATTTATCTGCCGATTATGACACAATAGAAAAAATGATAGGAATTGCAAATAATTATAAAATTAAAGTTAATTTAATTGACCCAAACAATCCAAATTCTCCTGGAATAAATCCATTCATTTATGCAGATCCCGTAAAAACTGGTATTGCAATTTCTTCTGTATTAAAAGGGTTATATGCAACAAATAGGCCAGACTTACAAATGGCATATAGAGAAAATGCAGCAATACAAATTATTGAAAATTTATCAATATTGTTAAAGGAAATGTATCCAAGACTACACAATGATGATTTACCAAACTTAGAGGATATGCTAAATATGATGAATGATTTTTCTCTAGTAGAAGAAATGTGTAATGAAATGAAAGCCATCCCAGAACTTGCTAATAAATATCGTATACTAATTAAATATTTTGAAAATAATTTTTACACTGATGGCAAAGATTTGGATGATACGAAAAAATCTGTATATACAGCATCTGCCGAATTAGATAATTTATTGAGATATCCTGGAGTAAAAAATATTCTATGTAACAGAGTAAATAATCTAGAATTTGATAAAGCATTAACAAATGGAGAGGTTACTTTTGTATGTACTAGAAGAGGAGACTTAGGGGCAAATGCGCATAAAGCATTTGGAGTTTTCTTCTTACTGCTTATGCAACAATCTGTACTCTCAAGACCTGGAAATGAAAATACTAGAATACCTCATTTCCTATATATTGACGATTTTCCAGAATTTTTGTGTAAAGCAGTAGAGCCAATTTTTACTGTGTATAGAAAATATAAAGTCGGTAATATTTTATCAGCTCAAACCTTATCACAATTAAATGATGAAACTGCGAATGGAAACTTTAAAGATGAAATACTAGCAAATTGCGTTAATAAAGCCATATTTGGTAATGCACTTCCAGAAGACGTAAAATGGTGGGAAACAGAATTAGAAGAAAAAAGAGAATGGGCTTGGAATTCTAATTATGAAACTGATCCAGAAAAAGGCCCTGGTTATGATTCTAAATTAGGAGGAATAAATTTAAAGTGGAAACCAAATTATATGGCTGGTAAAATAAAATCTCTAAAAAGCAAACAGATACTTTATAAAATAAAAGATAGTAAAGGAAAAAGTCAAGTTGGCAAAGGAAAAATTGATTTCTTAGAGTCAAAATACAAAGAGCCTAAAAAAATAAAAGAATACAATTTTGAAAAATTTGCAAATGGCATATCTGACAATATAAAGAGGAAACCTATTAGTACTAAATTTAGAGGAAATTTTGCAGCAGCGACATCAGATAATGATGTTACAAATATAAATAATGAAGTAAATCCAATTCAAACAGATAGTACTGATTCAAAATATTTTCTAGACAATGATGATGCAATTATATTTGATTTAAATAGGAATAAGAATAATAAAGAGTAGTGAATTTTTATAAATCACTACTCTTTTTTTGCAAGGCAATGGATATTTTTTATTTCTATTTAAGCTCTCAATGTAGGACCTAACAAGTTTACAAACTGTTAAATATGTTTCTTTACAGTTGGCATGAAGTCAGGGCACGAAAGCAGAAAAAACAAAATATTCATTGTTTTGCTATACAATAAAAGCATAAGACCTAATAAAAAAATTATTCTATTAAATTCCCAACAACTTAACTTCAACATTCTCCATTTTGTACTTGCCGTCTATAAGTTTAAAATCTACCAAAGTTTTGTCCAAAGTTTCTTCATTTTGTCTTAAATCAGTAGTAAAATACAAGTTTATTTTTGGTATTTCTACTTTATTTACAATTATATTTTTAAAAGTTTCAGCCATATGTTTGTCATCTTCACAAACAAGTATAAGTTGTGGTAGTGAAGAAAAACCTGAATCTCCTGGTAAGAAATTTTCATAAAAATCGCTATACAATCTCATTTTCTCTACTAATTTCTTTTCCCACTCGTCTTCTCTTCTAATAACTTCAAATAAGAACTCTATAGATTTGTTATTTTTAGTTAATTTTACACTTCCTCCAGTAGCTTTAAATGTCTTACCTGTTTGCTTTGCTGTTATAGCTGGTTTTACTGTGTATGAGTCAAAAGCCTTTACTTTTCTTAAATATGCAATCAAAGTTTGGTTTCCAGCTAATCTTTTCTTTATCATAGCGACTGGTTTAGTATTATCTGTTGGTTGCCATTTACACTCTATTCCTCTAGAATTAAGCAAATATTTACCCATTTTTTCTAGACAATAAATTCTATATATGCCTTTTCCATCTTCAGCTTTAAAGAAATATCTTGTAAGTATTTTAGATTTAATCAATTGTTCTAGTTTGTTATTTAGCTTATCCTGTGAAGCTATTTCAATATTCTTCCATTGTAGCATTTGGAATAATTGTCTTGATGTAATAAATTCAAACTCATTAACAAGTTCCATTATACTAAAATGTAAATCATTAATATGTCCTATGTTAATTTTATGTATAATTTGGTTCATTGAAACATATCCATCTTTACCGTCAAAAGTTTTTATTTCTCCTTCTCTTACTGCAAAAGGTGATACTACCGCCTTTATTTCGTTATCTTCTACCATTAATCATCTCTCCTCTACTTGGTATACTATATTTTAAGAAAAGAACTACTTTCCTCAAATATTTACAGTCTATATTTTACCACATATTACAAAAAAGTGCAAATAAGAAATTTGGGGCATTTTTAATTTATCATTTTGTCAACTGCATAACCTCTTTTTTACTTAAATATCTCCACTCTCCTAATTTCAAATCCTTTACATCTATATTTTCTATTTTACTCCTATGTAGGGCTAATACTTTTCTCCCTACTCCTGCACACATTTTTCTAACTTCTCTATTTTTCCCTTCATGGATAGTAATTTCGATTCTAGAAATATTCTTTTCTTCATCTATTTTGAGTAGTCTAACTTTTGCTTTTCCTGAAATATAGTTTTCTATCTTTACACCGCTTCTTAGCCTTTCCATTTCTTCATTTGTTATAATTCCTTTTAAAGTTACATTGTAAGTTTTTTCTATTTCATATTTTGGGTGAGTAACTTTGTATATAAAATCTCCATCATTTGTAAGGATAAGCGCTCCCGAAGTATACATATCTAATCTTCCCACAGGCAATACCTTTTCTTGTATTTTAACTAAATCTAATACAGTACTTCGATTAAACTGATCTTTAGTAGTCGTAACATAACCTATGGGTTTATTTAATAGTATATATATTTTTTTATCATTCTTTTCTACTTTTTCATTCTTAAAATAAATTTCATCTTTGCTTGGGTCTACTTTTGTTCCCAACTCAGTTACTACCTTTCCATTAACTTTAACATCTCCATTTAAAATATGTTCTTCCGCTTTTCTTCTTGAACATAAACCATAGTTTGCTAAATATTTTTGTAATCTTTCTTTTTCCATCTTTCTCTCTTACCCTTCTTATTATTAAATTACAATGTATTTTTATAAAGTAAGATTATATAACTCTAATTGTATGCCCTACTCATTATTTAATTGTTCTAAAACCTTCTCAAAATACTCTGGCAATTCTGCCTCCAAATGCATTTGTTTACCTGTTATAGGATGTTTAAAATCCAAACTTTTTGCATGTAGCATTTGTCCTTCTATTCCAAACTCATTTTTTCCATTAGAATATACCATATCCCCTACAACAGGATGTCCAATTTCAGACATATGTACTCTTATTTGATGAGTTCTACCAGTATCTATTTTTACCTCAAGTAAAGTATATTTTCTATATCTTCTCAATACTTTAAAATGTGTCACAGCTTCTTTTCCGTCTTTTCGCACAGCCATTTTCTTTCTATCTTTAGTACTTCTTCCTATTGGCATATTTATTGTAGCCTCATTTTCCGAAACAACTCCTCTTACTAGCGCAATGTATATTTTCTTTACCTCTCTATTTTTTATTTGATTGCTCATATTAATATGTGCTGTATCATTTTTTGCTACAATCAACAAACCTGATGTATCTTTGTCTAATCTATGTACAATTCCTGGTCTAATCTCTCCGCCTATTCCAGAAAGGCTGTCCTTACACATTGCCATAATCGCATTAACTAGTGTACCATCTGGATTGCCATTTGCAGGATGCACTACCATTCCTTTAGGTTTGTTAACAACTATAATATCATCATCTTCATATACAACTTCCACAGGTATATTTTCTGCCTTTAATTCTATTTCTTTAGCCTTTGGAATGTTTAATTCTATTTCATCTCCTAATTGAACTTTATATGAAATTTTTTTACTCTTTCCATTTACTAAAATATTTCCTTCTTCAATAAGTTTTTGTATCATTGTTCTAGATATATCCTTTTTCAATTTTGCTATGTATGCATCTAATCGTACATCGTCTAAATCTACCACTAACTTTTCCACAATATTACCCCTCTTTTGACAAGCAATTGGGGACAGACCCCAATTGCTTGTCATTCTCTTTCATAAAATACAAAATTATCATCGCTATATAATTCTTTATATTTGTCATCCCTTGACAACAACATATTAAGTTTAGAATTTTTCCTAATAAGCACATGTGTTATATCATATTGCTCAAATTTATTTTCATAGTATGTTGAAATGTTTGATACATTTAAGTAATCTGAAAATATATCTCTTCCTTCATATTTTCCATCTTCATTTTTCTTTCCGTTAAATTCAGGTGTATATAAATCGGCTCTTGAATCTATAAATACTGGTATTCCCCTATAAATTAAGTAACTTCCAAAATTATATTCATTAAATATTTTCATGCTATTTATATCTACATTCTCTAAAATATAATCACAAGCCTGTACAGGATATGATGCTTGGCTTACATAAGGGTTACCTATCTTTCCTTTGTATAATGAAAATCCAACTAAAATACCTAAAAGAATTGTTATTATTTTTCCAAAAAATGATGTCATTGCTTTCATTACTTTGTATGAACCGTCTTTGTCATATTTGTTTACTAAAGCTATTATTAATTTAGCAAATACAAAAGCTCCTATTAACACAAACATAGAGACTTGCCTTCTAGACATAAACGCCATAAGTGTTAATCCAGATATCATAAATAAATCTCTTAACTTTATTTTTGTATCTGTAAAGATAAGCATTAATAAAAATAATACCAATACTGTTAAAGTTTTTGGGTCTTGAATTAATGTAAGTGGCAAATGTTCACTTATATTATCCATTGTATTGCCTTCCATTGTTTTAGGTAAATATGTAAAAGGTGTTGTTCCTAGTGGAGTTAAAAAACCTGTAAAGATACATATTATCATTATTATTATAAGATACTTAACACTGCTTTCTCTTTTTAGTACTATTCTATATGGATTTTTTCTTCTCTCATCTCGTCTTCTTATAGCGTTTTCTAGTTTGCTTTGTAATTCGTCAACTTTTGCAGTCAAATTATCTATTTCTTCTTTTGATTTATTTTTAACAGTAAACTTCTTTATTCTATGTTTATACCACTTAATTTGCATTTTTCTAAATATATTTGACTCTGTAAACACAGCTAATATATACTCGGCTATATATGGCAAATATAATACAAAATAGAATGGCCATACTGCTGAATGAACATTAGCAATAATTATAGGTATAATTATTAAATATATAGCATATCTTTTTTTCTTAGTTTCTATAAACTTTTCTATAAACAATATGGTCAATACAAATAATATATATGTTACCAATTGCGCCCTTGCTGCAATAAAACTTTTTAATAGGTACATTACACCTAATGTTATAAAGAACGATATTAACTGATTCTTACATATCTTATTTAAAGCATAATACATTATTATTCCTAATGTAATAGAAAGAATTGCTGTAGCTATATAAATAGATGCAAATCCACCTAAGCCAATATTCTCTCCAAGCTGATATACCAAATATGTTCCTACATCATATGCCCAATGAGGATATGTATATGGTAAATCTTCATGCCAAGAAAATGGATCCTGCATATCTATGCCATTTTCCAAAATATGTTCTCCTATTGCTATTGTATAATATGTATCATTTTGTAGTGTAACAGGTGTTAGTGCAAAGCAAAATAATATTATTACAAATATTGCTAACACATGAAATTTTATTTTTGTTTTTGTATCCATTTGTGTATCAATTCCTTTCATATATTAAATTCGGCGTAAATAGCCTTATGGTCAGACCTATTTTCCACATCTACAGTCTTAAATGTTAATAACTCAATTCTTTCAGAATAAAACATTGTATCTATGCATCCTTGACCTAATTCCGAAAACCATGTTTTCTCTTCGTTAGGTAATTTTTTTAATTTTTCTCCCAAAATTTTGTATTCTGAATACTCATTTTGTTCTTCAAATGTATATCTTCCTTTTCCTAGCCTTGTTACTCCAACATTGAAGTCACCACCCACTATTACTATTTCGTCATCATCTATTTTATCTATTATCTTATTTAATTCTTTACATGCAAGTATTCTCTCTTCCTCATATGTAGATAGGTGTACGGAAAACAAATTTATCTTAGTGGTTCCGTAAAGCTATTCTATTACACAGAATCCCTCTTTGCTCATGCCTTGCATCTGTAAGTGGCATTAAATAATTTACAGAAAAAGCAATCGGAAATCTGCTTATAATTCCATCTCCATAATACCCTTGTTCCAAAGTTATATTGCTTTCCATTGAGCAGTATGGCAAATACACTCTCTTGCTAAATTCTCTAATTTGATTTACTTCTCCAACTCTTTTGGTATACATATCAATTTCTTGCAAAAATACAATATCTGGTTTGTATGAATTAATAATCTCTGCTTGTTTTTCTAAGTTTATTACTCCGTCCATTCCCTTTCCATGAGCCATATTAAATGTAACAATTTTAATTAACATACTTTTTTGCTAATAATTCTATGTTATAGAATTATATCTCCTTTCATAAACTTTTTATCCTTTTGTGCCTTTATGCATTTTATCTTCAATGCTAATTACTTTGTTTGAATTTTCTTAACACTTCGTTTTTGTTCTCGTACACATTATATCAAAAAAGAGCTTTTTAATAAAGCCCCTTTTTAAAAAATATTAAATTAACCTTTAATTTGTTTTGCAACTTCTTCAGCAAAGTTTTCTTCTTTCTTTTCTATTCCTTCACCTTTTTCAAATCTTGCAAATCTTATTATTTTAGCACCTTTGTCAGCCACTAATTTTCCAACTTTAATGTCAGAATCTTTAACGAATTCTTGCTCTACTAAGCATATTTCGCTATAAAATTTTCCAAGTCTACCTTGTACTATTTTCTCAGCTATAGCTTCTGGCTTTCCTTCATTCATAGCTTGAGCTTTTAAAATTTCCATTTCTTTTGCAAGTCTTTCAGCTGGAACAGCATCTCTGTCTAAATATTCTGGTCTTGCAGCAGCTATTTGCATACAAATATCTTTTGCAAGTTCTGGTGTTCCGTTCTCTATTTCAACTAAAACAGCTATTTTACCATCTCCATGGATATAGCTTTCTAATAGGTTATTAGTCTCAAATCTCTCAAATCTTCTTATTGACATATTTTCACCTATTGTAGCTATTTTATTTGTTAGAACTTCTTTAACTGTTTTGTCTGGCTCTGCTATTGATGTTTGCTCTAATAAAGCTTCTACATCTGCTGGATTTTTTTCAGCTATTTGTTTTGCAACATCTTTTACAAAAGTTTTAAATTCCTCATTTTTTGCAACAAAGTCTGTTTCTGCATTTACTTCAACAACAACTCCTATTTTTCCATCTTCTGAGATGTATGTGTCAACTAAACCTTCTGCTGCAATTCTATCTGATTTCTTGGCTGCTTTTGCAATTCCTCTTTCACGTAAAAGTTCAATTGCTTTTTCTTCATCTCCATTAGTTTCTGTTAAAACTTTTTTGCAGTCCATCATTCCTGCACCTGTTTTTTCTCTTAGCTCTTTAACTTGGCTTGCTGTTATCATTTCAAAAATCCTCCTTTATAATAATTTTATTTTACTTCATATCTGTTACCATTTGCTGTTATATTTTTGTAAACAATGTATTTTTATAAAAGCAGTGAACAGTAACTTATATTCAATTAAGTATTTAAAGTATATTCCATTTCTTATGCATTTAATTCATAAATTGCAATATACTAATACTACTAGTTTAAAAAGGAGCAAGAGCAGAAAAAGCTCTCCTCCTTTTTCGTTTTTTATAAAATATTCTCATTTATTTTATATTAATTATTGTATTATTTTGCAACTTAAAAATTATTCTTTGCTTTCTCCAGCTTCTTCTGTCTCTTCTGCAGCTACTACTTCTTCAATGCTCTCTGGTGCTGTTTCTTCAGTTTCTTCTACCATTTCGTTTTCTACTGTTTCCATAGACTCACCTTGTCTACCTTCAATAACTGCATTTGCCATACAATCTGCAACTAGTGATACAGCTCTTATAGCATCATCATTTCCAGGTATAGCATAATCTACATCTTCTGGATTACAGTTTGTATCAACTAATCCTATAACTGGAATTCCTAATTTTCTAGCTTCTAAAATTCCTATTCTTTCTTTTTTAGGATCAACTATAAACATTACTCCTGGAAGTTCTTTCATTTCTTTAATTCCTCCAAGATTTTTTTCTAGCTTTTCCATTTCTTTCTTTAAAAGTATAACTTCTTTTTTAGGTAGAACATCAAATGTTCCATCTTCTTGCATTCTTTCAAGTTCAGTTAATCTTTCAATTCTTTTTCTAATTGTACCAAAGTTTGTTAGAGTTCCTCCTAACCATCTTTGATTAACATAGAACATACCGCATTTTTCTGCAGCTTCTTTAACACACTCTTGTGCTTGTTTTTTAGTTCCAACAAATAGAACTGTTTTTCCTTCCTCAGCTTGCTCTTTTAAGAAAGCATAGGCTTCATCTAATTTTTTAGATGTTTTTTGTAAATCAATAATGTGAATCCCATTTCTAGCTTGGAATATGTATTCAGCCATTTTTGGATCCCATCTTCTTGTTTGATGTCCAAAGTGAACACCTGCTTCTAGTAATTGTTTCATTGCAACTACTGCCATTTTAAATTCCTCCTTTTTTGTTTTACCTCCACTAAGCATTAAACATTTAAAAAGACTTGCTTTTATATAAGAAATATATAAACTGCAAAATAAAAATGCTTTCTCATACATAAACAAGCACTCCTCTTTAAACTAGCTTGTGTGTGTATTTTTAACGTATATTATTATACCATGGTTTTTAAGTAATTGCAAGGGGGTGGAGAGAAAAAAATTTACACACAGTTACTAGATAATGGTTAATATTCTTTTATATTCGAAAGTCTTGTGTTTCTAATAAAATATATTTGTTTTTATTTAGTTCAAAGATTATATAATTTTTATTTTTATTGGAGCGCTTAAGGTGGGGACCGACAAGTTTACAAACTGTTAAGCGTAGCTTTTACAGTTTGTACGCAGTTGGGGGCCGGAAATAAAAATCAAAATTATATAATCTTTGAACTAACAAGCATACTAATTAGAAACACAATGCTTTCGACATTTTTTTGTTATTAAACCATTACCCTGTAACAAATTTTATACATATTTTTTAAATTTATGTTCCTTTTTGTAAAATTATGTGATACAATGTCCTTGTTCAAATATGTAATTAATAAATTTTATTAGAGCGCTTAATTGCTCGAATGGAGGTCAAAATGCAATTTAATAAATGTAGTAGATGTGGATGTTTTTTTGTTAATTCTGGCGATGTTTGTCCAAATTGTCAGCCAAAAGATAATTTTGAAATGGACAAATTAAAAAATTTTTTAGAAGAAACTGATACCAAATATTCTATGGAAAACATTTCATATAGTACAGGTATAAGCATGAAAAATTTGAACAGATATTTGGCTAAAGATGGTTTTGCAAATTACAAGCCAAATATTACTTTATAAGAGTTAATTGAATAATTTGAGTTTTTATTATAAAGCACAGAAAAGTGTATAAGATTACTTTTTCTGTGCTTTATTCATTATATTACTTCAATTTATAAATTTTCTTCAACCTTTCAACCGCTTCTTTTGCCTTTTCTTCATTATTTGCATGAATGTATGCAACCACATCACCATTTTCTACCTTGTCTCCTACCTTTTTATTGAATGTTATTCCTACTTCTGGCTCTATTTTATCTTCTTTTTTTATTCTTCCTGCTCCTAAAAATACTGATAGTTTGCCTACTTCTTCTGCTTTTAGTTCTTTTATAGTTCTCTGTGTTGTGCTTTCTTCATATATTATTTCTTTTTTTGTTTCGTCTTTTCCCATTCCTTGTATTTCTCTTTGCTCTCCATTTCTATTTGCTATTTCTCCTTTATCCTCTAGCCTTACAGGCATAATGTATTTTGCCTTCTTGAATTTACTTGTATCCTCTATGTATGATACATCTCCACCTTGGTTTGCTACTAATTCTTTTAGCTTTTCTAGAGCCTTTCCATTTCTTATATTTTCTAGCATTTTTGCTTTGTTTTCTTCTAAGCAATCTCCTTTGCCTGCAAGTTTTATCATATTGCTACCTAGTTCTAGTACAACCTCTTTTACATCTTCTGCCATATCTCCCTTTAGAGCTTGTACCGCTTCTATTACTTCCAAACTATTTCCCACATTTCTTCCAAGTGGTTCTTCCATTGGTGTAATTACTGCTACAGTTTCTCTACCTGCTAATTTTCCTATTTTTATCATTGTATCTGCAAGTTCTTGTGCTCTTTCCTTTGTCTTCATGAAAGCTCCGCTTCCATATGTTACATCTAGCACTATTTTATTTGCACCTGCTGCAATCTTTTTGCTCATTATGCTAGATGCAATTAAAGGTATGCTCTCTGTGGTACTTGTTGCATCTCTTAAAGCATAAATTTTCTTATCTGCTGGTGCCAAATTTAATGTTTGCCCTATTAGACTAATTCCTATTTTTTTCACATTCTCTATAAATTCTTTCTCAGATACATTTACATTATATCCTGGTATTGCCTCTAATTTATCTATTGTTCCCCCTGTGTAACCTAACCCTCTTCCAGACATTTTAGCAACTGGTATACCTAGTGAGGCAATTATTGGAGCAAGTATGAGTGTTACCTTATCTCCCACTCCGCCAGTACTATGTTTGTCTACAACATTGCCTAATTCTGATAAATCCAATATATCTCCTGAATGTGCCATTGCTATTGTGAGATTAGTTGTTTCTTCCTCATCCATACTATTTATATATATTGCCATTATTAATGCAGATGCTTGATAATCTGCAATGTTTCCATTTGTATATTCTTTTATGAAAAAGTCTATCTCTTCTTTACTTAATTTTTGTTTATCTCTCTTTTTAGCAATTATCTCCTGTATGTTCAATTTCAATTCCTTCTTTCTCACACAATGTTTTTTACGAAACTACGCCTATGTAATGGACAAAGTCCATATTCTTTTATTGCTGCAATATGTGCAGCTGTGCCATAGCCTTTGTGTCTTTCAAATCCATACATTGGATATACTTCGTCCCATGCTCTCATAATTCTATCCCTTGTAACTTTTGCTACTATTGATGCAGCTGCAATAGAATAGCTCTTAGCATCCCCTTTTATAATTGATTTGTATGGAATGTGGTCAGTGTCTATTTTAGTTAATGCATCTACTAATATAATTTCTGGCTTTTCAAAACCTCTTTGCTTTTCTTGTAAATCCTTTTCCATCTCTTTTATAGCTGAAGTTAGCCCTTCCTTTGTAGCATTTAATATATTTATTCTATCTATTTCTTCTTGCGAAATTATACCAACTCCAAATCCCAATGCTTCCTTTGTAATTTGTTCATATAGCTTCTCCCTTTTTTTCTCCGAAACCTTTTTTGAATCATTTACCCCCTCAATCATAGAATCTCTTGGCATTACAACACAAGCTACCACTACAGGCCCTGCTAAAGGTCCACGTCCAGCTTCATCTATTCCCGCAATACTAGTTACACCTTTTGAATAAAAGTCCTCTTCTATTTTCTTCAATTCAGTTAATCTTTCTAATTCTTTTTCTTTCACAATAAATCACATTCCTTCTTTTTTATCTTACACTGTTTGTAAAAAAATTAAATTTCGGACAATTCAAACAATTTACGAAATGTACTGATTGTACATGACTTAAACTGCAAACGCCAAAATTATATTTAATTTTCAAACACCTTACTCCATTTCAGACAACTTATATACAATATTACCATCTTGGTTTTGTATGCCATCAACATATATAACATCATTTTTCTTGTAATCTACAATATAATAATCTTTAGTTTGAATATCTTCTAATCCTAATTGTTTTAAGTCCTCATTATTTAAGCAATACAAATTACTATCTTTTGACTCCAAATCTATAACCTTATTATTTATTAAGTTTTGTATTTTTTCATCTTCTGATTTTTCTTTTACTTGAGTTCCTATATACTTAGCATCCTTTTCTTTTATTTCCACTTTCTGTGCAATCACTTCAGTCTGGGCTTGTATCAATAACAAATCCGTTTTTATTGTTTCAAATTCTTCTTTGCTATAACTATTACTTGCCACTTTGTATATTCCATATATAGTTGCTATTATTAGTAGTATTAGTATAATTATTTTTAAATATGCTTTTAATAATCCTTTTCTTGTTTTCATACACTCTCTCCTTCATGTATATAATTATATATTGCATTTTCACTTTTTTCAAGGTATAAGTTGCATTTTATTTAGTTTCAAGTTACATGCTGTTACAATTCACAGCTTACTAATTCACATTTATATGGCAAGAAACAACATTTTCTTGCTGTATATTTATAAACAGCAACAGGTAAGCCGTGAATTGTAACTACATGCTAATGGTTTAATAATAAAAAATGTCAAAAGCTTTGTGTTTCTAATTGCATGATATGCTTTTAAAAAATCTCTTCACTTATTTACTATGCTACGCAGTTCCACGTGGTAGATATATATTTTGTTCGAATACATAGAGGACACAATATATATCTACCAGCAAGATGGAACGGACTTTTCAATAAGATTTTTTATACTGAACAATAACATTATTTTCACATTTTGTTCACAAACATATTGTATTATATTAGTAATTTAGGTTATTATATATTATATACAATTCATAGCTTTTAATATATATTTATATAAGTACATTTTGTCTTGCCAGTAACCATATTTTGTATTTGCAATATATCTAAAGCAGGTAAAACTATTGAGCATAAAAATTAACTCTATAAATCTTAATATTTTCTAAGTTCATGAATTGTAAAAAATAAATCGAAAGGAATGTGAAATGAAATGGATGAGAACAATCAAAACAATTTGGAACAAAAATCGAATGAAAATACTTTTAAAAGTGTAATTTCTAATAATCAAACTACATATAGTCAATTTGAAAATTCTAGCAATAAACAAAAAAGGCCAAAAAAATTAAAAGAAAAATCTAATAATAATGGTGCAGGATTTGGTAAAACAGTACTATTACCTTTTGCATGTGGAATTCTTGGTGCTGGTCTTGTAGTAGGTACATGCTTTGGAGTACCTAATATTAGAGAAAATTTATTTAGCCAATTTTCTGTTCAAGAAGGAACTTCTTCTTCAACTTCAAATGGACTAAATACACAACAAATATCTTTAGTAGATTATTCAGAAACTGCTGTAGGTGTTGCTCAAAAAGTTTTACCTTCTATTGTAGGTATTAATGTGACATACTCTGTAAATTCTATCTTCTATGGCAATCAAGGTACTGCTTCAGCACAAGGTTCAGGAGTTATTATAAGTCAAGATGGATATATATTAACTAATAATCATGTGGTAAATTCAAGCTCATCATCATCTTTTTATGAATTAGGAAAAGCTAGCAAAATAACAGTAAAGTTATATAATGATGATACAGAATATGAAGCCGAAATAATTGGTACTGATGAACAAACAGACTTGGCGGTTATTAAGATTGACAAAGACGGATTAACAGCAGCAGAACTTGGAGACTCTGATGCAGTTCAAGTTGGAGAATTTTGTATGGCATTAGGTAATCCTTTAGGATTAGGAAGTACAGTTACAGATGGTATAGTAAGTGCTGTAAATAGAGAAGTTACAGATGAAGATGGAAATGAATATACTGCAATACAAACAAATGCAGCCATAAACTCTGGTAATAGTGGAGGAGCTTTAGTTAATAGTCAAGGTCAAGTAATTGGAATAAACACTTTAAAAGTCGCAGGTGATGGCGTTGAAGGAGTAGGATTTGCAATACCAATTAATTCAACAAAGGACATTTATTCTCAACTAATTGAATACAATAAAGTAAAACGTCCTTACCTAGGAATTGGTGGTATAGAAGTAGATGAAAGAACTGCTAAAGAAAATAATTTAACTGAAGGAATTTATGTAAAAACTTTGGAAGACTTTTCAGCAGCAGAAAAAGCAGGTATAAGAGTTGGAGATGTAATAACAAAAGCTGATGGAAAAGACATAAAAACAATGGACGAATTAAATGAAATTAAAAATGCTAAAAAGATTGGAGATAAAATAACTTTAACAGTTTGGAGAAATGGTAAAACAGAAGATATTACTGTTACTCTACAAGAACAACCATAAGAAAAAAGGAGTATACTCATTGTCAATTTTCAATATAATCACTTTTTGTTCACACAATGTTCAAATTTCTCCTGTATAATATAGCCATAGTTGATAAGAAATTTACTCCATTATCAACTATGTATAAGTAAAACATCCCCTTTTATTTTCAAAAGCAACTGATGAAAATTAGTTGCTTTTTTATTTT
>CALXWQ010000014.1 GCA_944392435.1 uncultured Clostridia bacterium | reverse complement strand
GGGAATTTAAAGAATAAAAAAGTGTATAAAAACTTAGTAAAAAGTAAATGAACAGTGTCAATTTCTCATTGACTTTCATGAAAATAATGGTAAAATATATATAAGTAGACCAAAAAATAAATAAGGGGGAGTATCGTAGATAATTAAATATCTATTTATGTGCTCCTCCTTAGTTTAACAAAGTTAATTTATAGACCTGTCCAAAAGCAAAAAAGGAGGGAATGATATGGCATATATTGAGTTCAAAAATGTTGTAAAAGAATATAAAATGGGAGAAGTTTCAATTAAAGCTCTTGATAAAACAAATTTTGAAATAGAAAAAGGAGAACTAGTTGTAATTGTTGGACCAAGTGGTGCTGGAAAAACAACAGCTTTAAATATATTAGGAGGAATGGATAGTGCAACTTCTGGAAAAGTAATTATAGATGGAAAAGATATTAGCAAGTTTAAGAAGAAAGAGCTCACTAAGTATAGAAGAGAAGATATAGGATTTGTATTTCAATTTTACAATTTAGTACAAAATTTAACTGCTCTTGAGAATGTTGAACTTGCAACTCAAATATGTAAAAGACCATTAGATCCTAAGACTATATTAGAAAAAGTAGGATTAAAAAATAGAATAAAAAACTTTCCTTCTCAGCTATCTGGTGGAGAACAGCAAAGAGTGGCTATTGCAAGGGCAATTGCTAAAAATCCTAAATTACTTTTGTGTGACGAACCAACTGGTGCATTGGATTACAAAACAGGAAAGCAGATTTTACAATTGTTACAAGATACTTGTAGAAAAGAGAAAATGACAGTTATAATTATTACTCATAATAGTGCTTTAACTCCAATGGCTGATAGGGTAATACATTTTAAAAATGGTACAGCTTTTGATATACAGATAAATCCAAATCCTACACCAATTTCGCAGATTGAGTGGTAAACACTTTTATGCCATTCCATTTTACTCGAAGACATATTTTGTGTTTCCAAAAGTATTCAAAAGTAATGCCCACCCTGTGCAACTAAATAGAATAATAAAAGAAGAAAATATTATATAATTAAAAGAAGGTGAAAAAGATGAAAACTGCACTTATTAAAGATGGTATTAAAGAAATAAAAATTTCAATAAAGAGATTTATATCACTACTCCTTATTGTATTATTAGGTGTGGGCTTTTTCGCTGGTATAAAAGCTGCTAGCCCGGATATGAGGGCTACATTGGATTCATATTTCGATGAATTAGACATAATGGATATTCAAGTCATATCAACTATGGGACTTACTAATGATGATGTGACTGCTCTGAAAAATGTAGAAAATGTAAATGCAATAGAAGGAGCGTACCAAACTGATGCAATAGTTAGTATAGGTGATGAAGATGTGGTTGTTAAATTAGAGACAATTACTAATGATTTAAACAAACTTAAATTAGTAGAAGGTAGAATGCCAGAGAATGAAAATGAATGCGTAGTTGAAGAAAATTTTTTACTAGGTACAGGTCACAATTTAGGAGATAAAATTCAAATTGATGTGGAAGATATAACAAATGAAGATGGAGAAAAAGAAAAAGTTTTGAAAAATAACGAAGTTACTATAGTTGGAATAGTAAGGTCTGCTCTATATATTTATACAGATAGAGGCAGTACAAGTCTTCGGAAATGGTATGATAGACTACTATATGTATATTCCTAAAGAAAATTTGAATGTGGATATATATACAAATATTTATCTTACTGTAAATGGTGCAAAGGACTTAGATACAACAAGTGATGAGTATTCGGAATTAGTAGGAACGGTAGAAGATGACTTAGAGGGTATATCAGAAGAAAGAAAAGAAGCTAGGTATAGAGAGTTTTATGATAGTGCTAATTCTAAAATACAAGATGCTCAAAAAGAATTAGATGAAGAAAAAGAAAAGGCGGAAAAGGAATTAAAAGATGCAGAAAAAGAGTTAGAGGATGCTCAAAAAGAAGTCGATGATGGAAAATCTGAAATTGCAACCAATAGGACTAATGCAAATAGCAAATTTGCATCAGCTAAAAAAGAGATAAATGATGCAAAAAGTAAATTATCTCAAAGCGAAAAGGAATTTGAGATAAAGAAAAAACAGGCCGAAGAAGAAATAGCAAATTATGAGAAACAATTAAGTACATTAAAGAAAACCAAGGAACAAATTAATTCGGCTAAAACAAGTCTTAGCAGTTTACAAGCAAGTATGGGTAAGCTTGAAGAACAATTAGAAAGTGCAACTTCAGAAGAAGATAAAACGCAAATTAAAGTACAAATAGACCAGCTTAATATTCAAATAGTAACAGTTCAAACGGCAATTAATACTATAAATGCTCAGTTAGAACAACAAGGTATTACTAATATAGATTCTACAATAACTCAAATAGAGGCAGGAATTAAAACTGCTAGAGAAGAATTAGAAAGTGGAGAAAATCAAATAAAAAAGGCAAAAGCTGAAATTTCTAGTAATGAAAAAACTTTAAGCAATACAAAAAGTTCTACATATGCTAAGTTAAATCAAGCAGAGAAAGAAATTGAAGATGCTGAAAAAGAAATAGCAGATGGAAAGAAAAAATTAGAAGATGCAAGAAAAGAATATGAAGAAAAAATAGAAGAGGCAGAACAAGAACTATTAGATGCTAAAGAAGAACTAAAGAAAATAAAAAGACCAGAGTGGTATGTTTTAGATAGAGAGCAAAACACAGGATATGCAAGCTATGTACAAGACACTGAAAGAGTAGCAAACTTGGCACAAGTATTCCCGGTAGTATTTTTCTTAGTGGCTGCACTTATGAGTTTAAACTCAATGTCTAGAATGGTTGAAGAAGAAAGAGTACAAATTGGTACTTTAAAAGCATTAGGATATAATAAAATGCAGATTTCTAGAAAATATTTAATATATGCATCACTTGCAACTTTAATTGGTGGAGGTATAGGACTAATAATTGGTTTTAGTTTCTTGCCTAAAGTTATAGCAGGTATCTATGCAATGGTATATGATGTTCCAGAAGTAATTTTGGAATTCAATATGGGGTATGCAACAGCTGGCATTGCAGCTGCAATACTATGTACAGTAGGTTCAACAATATATACCTGTGCACGAATACTAAGACATAATCCTGCAACATTAATGAGACCAAAAGCACCAAAGCCAGGAAAGAGAGTGTTATTAGAGAAAATACCATTTATTTGGAAACATTTGAATTTTACAGCAAAAGTTACAGCAAGAAATATATTTAGATACAAAAAGAGATTTATGATGACAATAATAGGAGTTTGTGGTTGCACATCACTAATTATAGCAGGATTTGGTTTAAGGGATGCAATAGCGAACATGATACCAAAACAATATGGAGAAATAGACAAATACGACATAAGCATATCTCTTCCAGAGGAAAAGAATGAAGAAGAATTACAAAAATTAGAAGAAAAGCTTTTGGAAAATGAGAATATAACAGAAACTCTTGGAGCAAATATACAATCTGTAAAAATAATAAAGAACGACAACAACCAAAACATACAATTAATTATTCCAGAAGATGTTAATAAATTAGATGGATTTATAGCACTTAAAGATAGAAAGAATGATGATACAAAATATGTTTTAGATAACACTGGTACAATTATAACCGAAAAATTAGCAAAGCTATTAGATATTGACGTGGGAGATACCATAACAATAGAAAATGCAGATGGAGACAGAGCAGAAGTGACAGTAGCACACATTACAGAGAATTACATAATGCATTATTTATACATGTCTCCAGAATTATACAATACAGTATTTGATACTAAAATAAAATCCAATGCTATACTTACAAAAACAAATCAAATGACAGAAGAACAAGAGAACAGCTTAGGAGAGGAATTACTACAAGATGGGGACAATATATCTGGAGTAAGTTTTATATCTTCTACATCAGATATATTTAAAGAAGTGATGGAAAATATGGATATGGTTGTATGGATTTTAATAATTGCAGCAGGATTACTTGCATTGGTTGTTTTATATAATTTACTTAATGCCAATATTAGTGAAAGAATAAGAGAGCTTGCGACGATTAAAGTTTTAGGATTTTACGACAGAGAAGTATATAGCTACATAGGAAGAGAAACTATAATACTTACAATTCTAGGAATTGTAGTTGGTTTAGTTGGAGGATATTTCTTAACAATGTATATATTAAAAACATGTGAGATAGATATGTTAATGTTTGATCCAGAAATAAAAATAATGAGTTATGTTTTAGGAGTGTTAATAACTATATTCTTTGCTATAATTGTTAATATAGTTACATATTTCTCACTTAAGAAAATAGATATGATAGAAAGCTTAAAGAGTGTAGAATAAATTAATTTGTAATTACTGTTCAGCCTAGAAATAGATATGCAAAGCATGTTCCATCATCTTACTGGTAGCTATATACTGTGTTTTCCATATATTTTAACAAAATATATAGCTACTGCGTGAAACTATAAATTATAAAAATAAGTTTGAGTAATTTTCTAAAGCAGATTATACTGAATAGTAACAAAAAAAGTTAAAATTTTCTTAAAACAGTTGTAAAAATTGTAAAAAGTTGATATACTTATATTATCTGAAAAAGGACAAACTTTATAAAAAAATAATATATTTTAGGAGGTATCTTTATGGATGAAAATAAAGAAGTAAATGAGGTTACAAATGAAGTAAAAGAGGAGGTAACACTTGAAAATAATGCAAACATTAAAATTGCTGATGATGTAATTGCTGTAATTGCTGGTGCTGCTGCATCAGAAGTACCAGGAGTTTCTGCTATGGCAGGAGGATTTGCAGGAGGAATTTCAGAAGTATTTAGCGGAAAGAAAAATTTTGCAAAAGGAATAAAAGTAGAAGCAGGAGAAAAGGAAACAAGAATAGACGTAAACATAATTGTAGAATATGGTGTAAGAATACCAGACGTAGCTTTTGAAATTCAAAATAGAGTAAAAAAAGCTGTAGAAGGAATGACAGGACTAAAAGTTTTAGATGTCAATGTACATGTACAAGGTGTTAATACAGATTCAAATAATTTAGAAGGAATAAAAACAGAAGACACTAACAAAACAGAATAGTTAATGAAAGGCACGTTGAAATTATTTATTGGATATAATAAGCATATGGCATATTGCAACATAAAGAAATTTTAAATAAAAGCTAGAAATTGTTATAAATGTTGTGCTTAAAGTACATAGTCTAATGTTGTAAATAAATAATTTAAAGTGCCTTTTGTGTTGGATTATACAATAGAAAGGATATGAATTAAAATGAAAACAATTGAAAAAATAACATTAGTACTTTTTTCTACATTAATGTTAGTTATATCAGTAATACTATGTTTGGCAATATTTGGCTGGATAGATACTACAGATATAGGAAATGTAATAAATATTGCTATATCAAATAATGTATCATCTAATGTTATATTAGCATTAAGTATCATATTTATATTACTAGCAATAAGATGCATTTTCTTTGATTCTAGTGCTAAGCAAAAAGAGGAATATAAAAATGGAATATTGCTAGAAAACTCAAATGGAAAGCTTCTCATAACAAAGGAGACTATAGAAAATCTAGTTAATACTGTGGTCAAAGGATTTGATAGTGCAGAAGAAGTTACTACTCAAATTGAGTTAGATAGTGACAATAATTTAAAAGTATATGTAAATATGAGCGTTAAGGAAAATGCAGTTATCAAAGAATTATCTACAAATCTTCAAAATAAAATAAAAGAGGCTATAAAAAAAGCTTCTGACCTAGAAGTTAAAGAAGTAAATATTAAAGTTAAAAATATAGAGCCAGTAAAAGAAAACATTGCAGGAGTTTAGAAAGGAAGTTGGCGATATGGAAGATTTTAAAAAGTTTATGTCTCAATATGGAGGTATGATAATAGGAATAATAGTTGCAATTGTACTATTGTTAACAAGATTTTATTTATTAATTATAGGTATTATACTAATTGCAGTGTGTGGATATGCAGGACACTATATTCAACACAACAAGGATAATGTGAAAGAAAGATTAAAAAATTTCATAGATAGATTATAAAAAAGGATTGAGGAAGCAAAATGAGTATGTCAGAAAATAGAAAAGTAGCATTTGAAATAGTATATAGTTTAGAAAATCAAGATACTAAATATGAAGACTACAAGGAAAATATAAATATGGTTTTAGAAGAAAGAAATATACATGGCAAAGCTACAACTAAATATATTAAAGATGTAGTTTATGGAACTAAAAGACATGGAAAACAAATAAAAAAACAAATAGAAAATTGCTTGTCTGAAAAATGGAGTTATGATAGAATATCAAAGGTAGATATAGCAATTTTAGAAATAGCAATTTTTGAAATATTATTTTTAAAAATACCATTTAAAGTATCAATAAACGAAGCTGTTGAAATGGCAAAAATGTTTGGAGACACAAAGTCCCCAGCATTTATAAATGGAGTGCTAGCAACAGTTGTTAAAAATAATGGAGTGACTGAAGATAATGATTCTAAAGTAGAAAATGCAAACAATAATTAAGCATGTACTTAAGGAAATTTTAAAGTCACAAAACTAAAACAGAAAGAGAAGAAAAAAATATGACAGTTAATCCAATAAGTGTAACAGATTTAAACAAATATATTAAAGATAAAATTGCAAGTGATGAAATGTTGAACAATGTTCTAGTAAAAGGGGAAATTTCAAATTACAAACATCATTATACAGGACACTTATATTTTACATTAAAAGACGAGAATTCTTTAATTAAGTGTATTATGTTTAAAGGATATGCTGCAAATTTGAAGTTTGAACCAAGAGATGGAATGAAGGTAATGGTATTTGGTACAGTTTCTGTTTTTGAAAGAGATGGTGTGTATCAAATATATTGCAAGGCTATGCAAGAAGATGGAATGGGAAGCTTATACAAGGCATATGAAGAAATGAAAGCAAGGCTTGCAAAGGAAGGATTATTTGATCAGAGCCATAAAAAGAAAATACCATTAATGCCAAAATGTATAGGGGTGCTTTCTTCAAATACAGGAGCCGTAATAAGAGATATAATAAATGTATCTACGAGAAGGAACCCTAATGTATATATAAAACTTTTACCAGTGCCTGTACAAGGAGAAGGCGCAGCGGAAAAGATAGTTGATGCAATTAAAATAATGAATAGTCAAAAATTAGCAGATGTAATAATACTCGCTAGAGGTGGTGGATCATTAGAAGATTTGTGGCCATTCAATGAAGAAATTGTCGCAAGGGCTATATATGATTCAGAATTGCCAATAATATCTGCAGTAGGGCATGAGACAGATTTTACAATAGCAGATTTTGTGGCTGATTTAAGGGCACCAACGCCATCGGCAGCAGCAGAACTGGCAGTGCCAAACATATCTGATATTGTGTTGAAATTAGAGTCATATAATAATAGATATAAATTAGCTTTAAAGAAGAAAGTTGAATTTATGAAATTAAGATATGAAAAGTGCATGAATAGCAGAGTATTTAAAGAGCCTACACAAAAAATAAATGAAAAATATATGTTAATTGATATGAAAGTTAAGTCTATGCAAAATAGCATATTAAAAATTTACAATGAAAAGAAAACGAACATGGTAAAACATATATCAAAATTAGATGCATTAAGTCCACTCAAAACTTTAACTAGAGGATATTCTATAGTAGAATTACAAGGAAAAGTTGTAAAATCTATCAATCAAGTAAAAAAAGATGATGAAATAAGTTTAAGATTATCAGATGGAAATATTAATGCAAAAGTATTGTAAAAAATCTACAATATAAAAAACAAGGGAGGAATATTTATGAAAAAAGGTACAAAAACATTAATTGTGGCTTTAGTGATAGTTTTGCTTATAGCAGGAATATCATGGGCTGCATATGAGAAAGCAGGAGAAAAAGTAGCTGATTTGCCAGAGGTAAATGAAACACCAAATGAAAATATGGGAATTACTAATAAAGTAGATGATTTAGTGGAAAATGAAATAGCAAATACAGTACAAAATGAAATTGCAAATGAAACAACTGTAAATGAAGTATCAGAAGAAAATAATGTTGATGAAGAAAATAATAATACAAGTGACTCAGAAGTAATTACAGGAACAAATGCAACAAGAGAAGAAAAAGCAGTTGAAATTGCAAAAAAATATTATGAGAAAACATATGGAAGTACAGAAGGAATATATTTTACATATGATTCTGTAAATGGTGATGGAAGATATAGAGTTATAGCAGGAACAGCAGGTAGTAGCTCAAATAAATTTTTAATTGTAAATATAAACACAGGAGAAGTTACTGAAAAGTAAATTTTTGTAAAGTTGGAAGAATAATAGAAAGGGATATAGCAAAATGGATAAAGAAGTAAGTTTTGAAGATAATATGAAAAAATTGGAAGAAATAGCAACTGAGTTAGAAAAAGGAGATTTGGATTTAGATTCTTCTGTAAAGAAATTCGAAGAGGGAATGAAAATTTCTAAAGAGTGTAATGAAATGTTAGAGAAGGCAGAAAAGAAGATTACAATGTTAATCAAAGGTGATAACGGCGAATTAACAGAAGAAAATTTTGTACAGAATGAGGAATAGGGGATATGAAGGAGTTTGTTTTTGAATACAGGTATTTAATAGTACCATTTGCAACATGGTTTTTTATACAATTGTTTAAACTAATATATGATTTAGTCACAACAAAAAAATTTAATTTTAAAAGAATTTTAGGAGCTGGTGGAATGCCTAGCTCTCATTCTGCTGTGGTTGTAGCATTATGCACAATGATAGGAAAAAACTATGGAATTAACTCAGCCATATTTGGCTTGTCTGTAGTATTTGCATTTGTTGTAATGTATGATGCAGCAGGGGTAAGGAGAGCAGCAGGAAAGCAAGCAAAACTTTTGAATAAAATAGTGCAAACACCTGGACTATCTAATGTAGAAGTAACAGAAAAATTGCAAGAAGTCCTAGGCCACACTCCAATACAGGTACTTGTAGGAGCACTTATTGGATTAATTGTGGGATTGATTTTTGGATAGGTTAGTGCGAATGTGCTTATTTTAGTATAAACAGAATTGTTAAGGAGAGAATAAGAAAGAAAATCGCCGTAGTCATAGACTACGACGATTTTTAAACATACCTACTACCTACATTTTAGTAAAGCAAAACTAATGAACTCATTACTGGATGTTACAATTCACAGCTTATACATTTGCATTTATAAATATATAGCAAGCTGTGAATTGTAATATCTAGTAATGAGTTTGATGGTAAAAATGTAAAATGTTATTGATATTACTAGTATAATAATATATAATAAAAACATCTTAATAATTTAAAGGATCTTTATAAATGTAGCAAACAGAATAAATTTTTTAGAGCTAAATTATTGTTACAATTTATATTTTTGAGTAACATCAAGTGGAATTATATATTGTGAATAGTTTTAAGTTTTTAACCCAAAATATATAGTTTTACTAAAAAGACCAAGAATAAATGTAACTAATTAGCTAGAATGGAGGGTAAAATGGAAGATGTAGAAATTACTAGAAATACGAAGCTAGAGAAGATTAGTGAAATTGCAGAGAAAATAGGTATAGAGGAAGAAGAACTTGAGCCTTATGGAAGATATAAAGCAAAAATTTCTTTAAAGGCATTTGACAGGTTAAAAGAAAAGAAAAATGGAAAATTAATATTAGTTACTGCTATAAACCCAACTCCTTTAGGAGAAGGAAAAACAACCATATCTATTGGGCTGGCAGATGGACTTAAAGAGATTGGAAAAAAATCAATATTGGCTTTAAGAGAGCCTTCATTAGGGCCTGTTTTTGGAATTAAAGGTGGAGCAACAGGTGGAGGATATTCTCAAATAGCACCAATGGAAGAGATTAATTTGCATTTTACAGGAGATATTCATGCAATTACATCTGCTAACAATTTGCTTTCTGCAATGATTGATAATCACATATATTTTGGAAATGAACTTGGATTTGACAGAGTAACTTGGAAAAGGTGTGTAGACTTAAATGATAGGCAACTAAGAAAAGTAGAGACAGGCCTGTCAGGAGAAAAAAATATTGTGCCAAGAGAAGATGGATTTGACATATCTGTTGCATCTGAAATAATGGCAATCTTTTGTCTTGCTACAGACATAGGTGACTTAAAAAGAAGAATAGGAAATATAATAGTTGGATATACTAAGGAGAACAAGCCAATAACTGCTAGAGATTTAAAGGCAGATGGAGCATTAACGGTTCTATTAAAAGATGCAATAAATCCAAATTTAGTGCAAACGTTAGAACACACACCAGCTATAGTACATGGTGGACCTTTTGCAAATATTGCACATGGATGCAATAGCATTATAGCAACAAAAATGGCATTAAAGTTAGGAGACTATGTAGTTACAGAAGCTGGATTTGGTGCGGATTTAGGAGCCGAAAAATTCTTGGATATAAAATGCAGAAAAGCTGGTATAAAGCCAGATGCAGTAGTGTGTGTAGCAACAATAAAAGCTTTGAAATATCATGGTGGAATGTCAAAAGAGGAAATACAAAATGAAAGTATAGAAGCATTAGAAAAAGGATTTGGAAACCTCTTAAGACATGTTGATAATTTGAAAAATAAATTTGGATTAAATGTAATAGTAGCCATAAATAAATATAACCATGACACAGAAAAAGAGATAGAATTTTTGAAAAATAAATTACAAGAAAACGGAATAGAACTTAGCCTTGTAGAAAGTTGGGGCAAAGGGGGAAAAGGTGCAACAGATTTAGCAGAAAAAATAGTAAAATTAACTGAAAATGAGACAAAATTAAAATATGCTTATGACTTAAATGAAAGTATAAAAGAAAAAATAAATGATGTTGCAACAAAAATATATGGAGCAGAAGAAGTAGAATACTCAGAAGAGGCAGAAGAGGAAATAGCACGAATAGAAAAAATGGGATATAGCAATTTGCCAGTATGTATTGCAAAAACACAATATTCATTTTCTGATGACGCAAAAAATCTAGAATGCATAGAGCCATTTAAAATTCATGTAAAAGAAATAAATTTAAAAGCAGGCGCAGAATTTATAGTTGCAATAACAGGAAAAATAATGACAATGCCAGGACTTCCAAAAGTACCAGCAGCAGAACAAATAGATTTAGATGAGAACGGAAATATAGTTGGGATTTTTTAGGGGCATTTACAGATTTGGGATAAATCTAGACAAATATGTATGTTTTAAATTTACACATACATATTGTCTAAATAAAAAACATATAAAAAAGTTTTAAATAGTAATAAAAAATGTATAATAACACCATTTTTGGATAAAATAAAACTAAATTTTATTTTTGAAGAAAATGGTGTTACTCTATGCTTGCTAATAAGCAATTAGGAACAGTCCTTAATTGCCTGAGAAGTAGGCACGATCATGTATATTATTTTTACAATTGTACTCTGCCCTCAATTGTAAATTTATTGAAAGGAAGGGGTATTAATGGCAGTTAAATTAAAAAGAAATTTAAAGGCGATTTTAGTAATATTTATTGTTAGCTCAATATTTGTTTCATATAATGTCTTTTTTAGAAATAGTGATGTATTTGCTTTATCTAAGTATGGTTCTAGAGGGGAAGAGGTACGTACAATACAAACCAAACTAAAAAGATGGGGATATTATAATGGGAATGTAGATGGTATATATGGAAGTCAAACTTTAGCAGCAGTAAAGAAATTTCAGAAAAAAAATGGTCTTACTGTAGATGGAATTGCAGGTACAAAAACACTTCAAGCTATGGGAATATTTAATTCATCTGGAAATAGTTCAAGTAGTAATTCTAGCTCGTCAACTAATTCAAGTGATTTGAATCTGCTTAGTAGACTGGTGTATGGAGAGGCAAGAGGAGAGCCATATACTGGACAAGTTGCAGTAGCTGCAGTTGTGTTAAATAGGGTAAGAAGTAGTTCTTTTCCAAATACAATATCTGGTGTTATTTATCAAAAGGGAGCATTTGATGTAGTGTCAGATGGTCAAATAAACCTAACACCAAATGATACTGCAAAAAAGGCTGCACAAGATGCTCTAAATGGTTGGGATCCAACCAATGGAGCTATATATTACTTTAACCCAGCAACTGCAACTAATAAATGGATTTGGTCAAGACCAATGACAGTGACAATTGGAAAACATAGATTTTGCAAATAGCTTAAAATTGAAAAAGCGTGGATGTTTTGATATTCTACGCTAAAATTGTTTATTATCTAGTAACTTATTATAAAGCTGTAAAAAAAGAATTACGTTATGGTCGAATAAAACCAGAAACTATAAGAGAGTATCATATATGAATAATAACAAAATTACAATTATTTCAACTAACTACGAAAAAAAGCACTTGAAAAAAGTGCTTTTTTCGTGTAAAATATAAAAGCTAATATTTATAGCAAAAGCATATAAAGCCTGTTCCATCTTGCTAGTAGATTATATAATGTGTTCTATAAGTTTTTGAACAAATATAAATTTACTCTGTGGAACTACATAGCAAATGTTTGTATAAGGATAGGAGATAAAATGGTAAAATCAGATATAAATAACGAACTAACATATATAGATAAGGTAAAAAAAATAAACGAAGGAAAGAATCCAAAATATTACATATTAACAATGGGATGTCAATTAAATGAAAATGATTCTGAGAAAATATGTGGAATGATAGAAAAAATGGGTTATACAGCTACAGATAATATTTTAGAGGCTGACCTAGTTGTATATAATACTTGTTGTGTAAGAGAAAATGCAGAGGAGAAGCTTTTTGGTAAATTGGGTGAAGTTAAAAAGCAAAAAGAAGCAAGGGGGACGATTATTGCTATTGGTGGTTGCATGATGCAAGAAAAGCACATTGTAGATAAAATAAAGCAAAGCTACAAATATGATGTAATATTTGGCACTCATACTTTGCAAAATTTCCCCAAAGATTTATATAATGCAATTATAGAAAATAAAAAAATTACAGATATTTTAGACATAGATGGAGAAATAATTGAAGGTCTTCCAATAAAAAGAACAGATAATATTAGTGCTTCTGTTACAATAATGAATGGATGTAATAATTTTTGCACATATTGCATTGTGCCTTATGTAAGAGGTAGAGAAAGAAGCAGAGCACCTGAAGATATTTTGAAAGAAATTAGCGAACTAGCAAATCAGGGTTACAAAGAGATTACATTGCTTGGACAAAATGTTAATTCATATATGAGAGTTGAAAGAGAAAAAGCTAAACAACAAGGACAAGAAAATATAAATAACAGTGTAGAAATGAGAAAGAATCTTTCAGAAAATACAAATAAACCTGTAAACAAAGAGCAAGAAGACAGCTCAATAGTAGCATTTACAGCATGCCAAGGAAAAACAAATGACTTAAATGCAAATACAGTAGAAAACAATAAAATTGATTCTTTTGCTAAACTTTTAAGGGCAGTAAACGAAATAGACGGAATAGAGAAGATTAAATTTATTTCTCCTCATCCAAAGGATTTTACAGATGATGTTATAAATGCAATTAGCAACTGCAATAAAGTATCTAAATTTATACATCTACCTTTGCAGTCTGGAAGTACAGAAGTCCTAAAGGTTATGAATAGAGTATACACAAAAGAACAATATTTAAAACTAGTAGAAAAGATGAAGGAAAAAATTCCAAATGTAAAATTTTCTACAGATATTATAGTTGGGTTCCCAGGAGAAACTGAAGAAAATTTTGAAGATACTCTAGACGTAGTAAGAAAAGTTAAATTTGAACAGATATTTATGTTTATATATTCTAGAAGAAAAGGAACACCAGCTGATGAAATGGAAAATCAAGTTCCAGAAGAGGTAAAACATAAAAGATTTGACAGATTAAAAGCCTTATATGAAGAAATTTTAAAACAAAATAATAATGAATATATAGGTACAACTGAAAATATTTTAGTCCAAGGATATAGCAAAACAAATTATAAACTTCTCACAGGAAGGACAGATACAAATAAAGTAGTTGTATTCGAAGGAAATAGCAATTTAATTGGAAAAACAATTCCAATCAAAATCACCTCAGAACACATGTGGTACTTGAGGGGAGAAGTTGTGGAGTAGTTAATTAAATAGTAACAAAAAAAGAGATATTAAATATGGTGAAATATAAGTAGAAAGAGGAAACATGGTTGAAAAATAATTATAAATTTGATGTTATCAAGCTTTGTTTGAAATTTAATTAAAGTACAAAGAGTACTCTTCATAAATTTCAAATTTGTCTTGATTGTTCAAAAATTAATTCTTTTTTTACCAGTGTATGCCTTAAGGAAGGAACGTGAGTAAGTATGTCAGAATTTTCGCCTATGATGCAACATTATTTAGACACAAAAGAGAAGTATAAGGATTGTATTTTATTTTACCGTTTAGGAGATTTTTATGAAATGTTCTTTGATGATGCATTAAAAGTATCAAAAGAACTAGAACTTACCTTAACAGGAAAGGAATGTGGGCAAGAAGAAAGAGCACCAATGTGCGGAATTCCTTACCATGCTGCAGATACATACATAGCAAGATTAATTTCAAAAGGATATAAAGTAGCTATTTGTGAGCAGTTAGAAGACCCAAAAACAGCAAAAGGAATGGTAAAAAGAGACGTTATAAGAGTTGTAACACCTGGAACTGTGATTGAAGCAAATTTACTAGATGACAAGAAAAACAATTACATAATGAGTATATACAAAAATGGTATATATTTTGGCGTTACAGTTTGTGATGTAACCACAGGAGATTTTAGAACAACAGAAATTAAGGAAACAAACAATTTTGCAATGCTATTAGATGAGATATCTAAATATTCACCAGCAGAGCTAGTGGTAAACCCTATGATGTATGATTGTTCAGAAGAAATTTCAAAGATTAGAGAAAGATTTGATATATATATTACAAGACTTGATGAAAATGAATTTACAGATGATTATAAAGAATTAACAGAAAAATACAAAATAGTAGATGATGACGAAAACAAAATTGAGAACATAACAGATTATATGTTGTCAGTATCTGCAACAAATGCTTTGAGGGCATATTTGCTAGATACTCAAAAAAACAACTTAGACCATATAAATAAATTGATTATATATAAAACTACAAAATACATGGCACTTGATATTAATGCTAGAAGAAATCTTGAGATAACAGAAAAATTAAGAGATAAATCAAAAAAAGGTACACTTTTATGGGTACTTGATAAATCATCAACTGCAATGGGAGGAAGGCTAATCAGAAGATGGCTTAACAACCCACTATTAGATGTAAAGCAAATCAACAAAAGGTTGGATGCTGTTCAAGAATTAAAGGATAATGTAATTTTAAGAGGAGATATTATAGATTTACTAAAAAAAGTATATGATATAGAAAGACTAGCAGGGAAAATATCTTATGGAAGTGCAAATGGTAGAGATTTGATATCATTGAAAAATTCTGCACAGCAATTGCCAGAAATAAAGAAAGTGCTTTCTAATGCTAAGTCAGAATTACTTTCTGAGCTTCATTCGGAACTAGATGTTTTAAAAGATGTATATAGTTTAATAAACAAAACTATTGTAGAAGAGCCACCAATAGCAATAAAAGAAGGTGGATTAATAAAAAAAGGATATGATAAAGAAATTGACCAACTAAAAGAGGCAACAACTAATGGAAAAAACTGGATTGTAAAGTTAGAAGTAGAGGAAAGAGAAAAAACTGGAATAAAAGGTTTGAAAGTTGGATTTAACAAGGTGTTTGGATATTATATAGAAGTTACAAAATCAAATCTCTCACTTGTACCAGATAGATACATAAGGAAGCAAACTTTAACAAATGGAGAAAGATATATAACAGAAGAATTAAAAAATCTTGAAAATCAAATACTTGGTGCTGAAGAAAAAGTTATTAATTTGGAGTACAATGTATTTGTAGAAGTAAGAAACAAAATTGAGGCACAAATAGAAAGATTGCAAAAATCAGCCGGGGTAGTTGCAATGTTAGATGGATTATGTTCATTTGCAACAGTAGCTGAAGATATGAATTATGTAAGACCACAAGTGGACAGCAGTGGGGTAATAGATATAAAAGATGGAAGACATCCAGTAATAGAAAAAATATTACCAAGTGGAAGTTTTGTGCAAAATGATACATATTTGGATAAAAACGAGAATAGACTATCTATTATAACAGGTCCAAACATGGCAGGAAAATCTACGTATATGAGACAAGTAGCATTAATAACACTAATGGCTCAAGTTGGAAGTTTTGTACCAGCATCGTATGCCAAAATAGGAATTGTAGATAAGATTTTTACAAGAGTTGGGGCATCAGATGACTTAAGTATGGGGCAAAGTACATTTATGGTTGAGATGATGGAAGTGGCACAAATACTAAAAGAAGCAACAAGTAACAGTTTAGTAATACTAGACGAAATAGGAAGAGGCACATCAACATATGATGGATTATCAATAGCATGGGCAGTTGCAGAATATATATCAGACAAAGAAAAATGCGGAGCAAAAACACTATTTGCAACACATTATCATGAATTAACTGACTTGGAAAATAAATTAGATGGAGTAAAAAATTACTCTATAGCAGTAAAAGAAAAAGGTGAAGACATAATATTTTTGCGCAAAATAGTAAAAGGCGGTACAGATGAAAGTTATGGTGTACACGTAGCAAAACTTGCAGGAGTACCACAAGTTGTAACAAAAAGAGCAAACGAAATACTAAAATCTATTGAAAAGAAAAATGTATTAAATAACAAAAAAATTGAAAAACAGGACAAAAATGTAGCTGATGGACAACTTACAATGTACAACTACAAATTAGCAGAACTAGCTCATGAATTAGACAAAGTAGATGTAAATGAACTTACTCCTATAGAAGCGTTAAATACATTAGTGAAAATCAAAGAAAAAATGGGATAAAAACATAAAATGCACTTATAATGGAATAAAACTTTTAATAACATAAAAAGGGAAAGTAGGACTGACCAAGAATTCTTATTTTGGCGAATTTGAGCCCCGTATTTTCTCAAGAGGAGGAATTTGATGAAAGCAATAGAAAAATTTACAGATGATAAAGAAAAAAAGGTACTTGCTTGCAAGTATAGAAATGAGGTAAAGTCACTTGACTATGAAGTAGATAATTTAGATGATGTAGTACCTATTGATATAACAACCAGAGATGGAAGAAGAGTATATCAAAGAGGAATATTGTATATTATGGCTATGGCATTTAATAGAGTATATCCAAAGGCGCTTCTTACGGTAAATTGTCAATTGTCAAATTCTATTTATTGCAGTGTTGAGAATATGAAAGTTACAAACGAAATGATTACTAATATAAGAAATGAGATGCAAGAGATAGTTGACAGTAATTTACCTATAAAAAAGATAGAAATGACAAAAGAAGAAGCGGAGAAGTTTTATCAAAAAGAAAAAACTTTAAGAGGAAGGCTTCAACTTGATAATAAATATAAGGAAAATGTGTCTTTGTATTTTTGTGAGAATTATTATAACTATTTTTACGGAGTTATGCCTATTAGCACAGGATATATTAGCCTTTTTGATGTTATCAAATATCATGATGGATTTTTACTAAGATATCCTGACAAAAAGCATCCAAATAGAATAGACAAATATATAGAAACAAAAAAATTGTTACATACATTAGAGGAATATGAAGACATACATAGTGTGTTGGATATTAATACTATATACAAATTAAATAAAAAAATTGAACAAGGGGGAGAGAAAGAACTCATCCTTCTAGCAGAGGCTCTCCATGAGAAAAAAATATCAGATATAGCTGACAAAATAGTAAGACGTAAAGGAATAAAAATGATTTTAATTGCAGGTCCTTCTTCATCAGGAAAAACAACATTTGCACAAAGACTAGGAATACAGCTTAAATTAAATGGAATTAAACCACTTACGATATCAGTAGACAATTATTTTGTTGAAAGAAAGGATACTCCTAAAGATGAAAATGGAAAATATGATTTTGAAAGATTAGAAGCAATAGACTTAGAATTATTTAATAATCATTTGACCAAATTGCTAAAAGGAGAAGAAGTAGAACTACCTACATTTGATTTTAAGACAGGAACAAAGGTATACAATGGTGAAAAAATGAGAATGAGAAATAATGAAGTGCTTGTCATAGAAGGAATTCATTGTTTAAATGACAAACTTACATCAGCTATACCAAAAGAGCAAAAATACAAAATTTATATAAGTGCATTAACAGTACTTAATATAGATTATTATAATAGAATATCTACAACAGACACTAGGTTAATTCGTAGATTGGTAAGAGATTATAACTTTAGGGGATATGAAGCATTGCACACTTTGCAAAACTGGGATATGGTAAATAGAGGAGAAGAAAATTACATTTTTCCATTCCAAGAAGATGCAGACAGTATGTTTAATACATCACTAATATACGAAATATCAGTATTAAAAAAATATGCAATGCCACTTTTGAAAGCAATAGATAATACACATCCAGAGTATTCAGAGGCAAAAAGTTTATATGAATTGTTAAAATATTTCGATGACATAGGAGACGAATACATTCCAAAGAATTCTTTACTTAGAGAATTTATACGGAGGAAGTATATTTAATGTGTAAGTTACTTTTTATTGATTTGAATAAAAACAGGTAATATGTATGTTTTAAATTTTGTTTGAGCACTTAAGGTGGGAACCGACAAGTTTAAATTTTTGAAAAATGAGACATGAGATGTGTGAACTCAGAATAAAATGTTCCTACATCTCATATCTCAATTCTCACATTCCACTTTTCATAATATAGTTCGTACTCAACCCAAGGGCAGAAAACAAATATTTACAACATACATATTACCTGGATAAAAATGCAAAAACTTTAAATAGTAACAAGGAATGGAGTAAAAAATGGGAAGAAAATTTACAGAAATAGATGAAAGCTTTATTTGTGAGAATTGTGGGGCAAAGGTAGAACCACTGGGATATTCATGCAGAAACCATTGCCCTAAGTGTTTACATTCAAAACATGTAGATGTAAATCCAGGAGATCGAGAAGAAATATGTCATGGGATTTTAGAACCAATAGGTGTTGAACTAGACAGTAAAAAAGGATATGTTATAATTTTTAAGTGCAAAAAATGTGGTGCAATAAGGAGAAATAAAGCTGCAAAAGATGATAATATAGATTTGATTATTAAATTAACAGCAAGACATTGAAATTTTTTTACACTTAGGTTCACTTTCTTTTTGGAGGGAGAAAATGATTCAGGATAATGGTTTAATTTTTCTCTGCATAAAAATTCATATAGCTTTATGTTTTTCAAATTTTCAAAAGACATTATCCTGTAACATTTTCTCCCTCCAAAAAGAAAGTGTTCATGTTGTCAAACCTCTCTATTTAAGTTTCCATAGGTATATTGTTTGCCTTCTAATTTGTTTTGCTTGAATGCGACTTCGGCAATGGTGTTTATTTCGCTTATAGTTTCATCTATCATATCAAGTCTTAGCGAATTTATTCCTGTATCTATGTGTGTAATGCATGTGGTTTTACTGTTAAAAATTGTAGTTACAGTTTGGACATTGTCAGGCAAAATTCTAAATTCAAATCCGTAGTCTATCACGTAAGTAGTATTTATTTGGGGTGCTACACCTCATTTTACAAGTTGGATAACATTTGTTAGAGCCTCCAAGTAAGCAGTAATTCATTTTCATAATAGGCATATTTCCATATGCAATTATTTCTAAATCTATGTGCCCATTTTCAATATTAGCAATATTTTCTATATCATGCAAATTAAGTTCAGGCGAAAGTGTAATTTTGCTAATACCTAAGCTTTTAAA
>CALXWQ010000013.1 GCA_944392435.1 uncultured Clostridia bacterium | reverse complement strand
TTTATTATATAATTAGCTAAAAAGCAAAAAGGAGGTATTGATTTATTTCAAAATAAATCAAAAATGGTTATGAGGAAAATGAATTCAAAAGAGCTTAGAAAAGCGTGGATAGATTTTTATGAAAGAAATGGTCATGTAAATATAGGAGCTGCTTCATTAATAGGTGATGGTACAACAGGCGTGTTATTTAATGTTGCTGGAATGCAACCTCTTATGCCTTATCTTTTAGGTAAACAGCACCCTATGGGAAAGAGACTATGCAATATTCAAGGATGTATACGTACCAACGACATTGAGTCTGTTGGAGACTCTAGTCATGTTACTTTTTTTGAGATGATGGGAAGTTGGAGTTTAGGAGATTATTTTAAGGAAGAGCGTACAAAGTGGACTTATGAACTTTTGACAGATGTTTTTGAGCTTCCAATTGAAAGACTTGCAACAACTGTTTTTGAAGGAGATGAAACGGCTCCAAGAGATGAGGAAACAGCTAAATTAAAAGAAATGGTTGGCTTTTTACCAGAAAACATTTTTTATTTACCTAAAAGTGAGAACTGGTGGGAATTGGATAGAGGACCATGTGGACCAGATAGCGAAATATTTTATATAACAGATACTAAACCATGTGGACCAAATTGTACTCCAGCATGTGATTGTGGACACTATGTTGAAATTGGTAATGATGTATTTATGCAATATGAAAAAGTAGCTGATGATAAGTATGTATTGTTATCTAAAAAGAATGTTGATACAGGATGGGGCTTTGAAAGAATACTTGCATTTTTAAATGAAACAGGAGATGTATATTTAACAGATTTATTTAAAAACGCAATAGAAATTTTGGAAGAGGCTTCAGGTAAGAGGTACAAAGAAGAAGAAAAAAGTACTATCTCAATGAGAATTATTGCAGACCACATTAGAACAAGTGTAATGCTATTAGGAGATACAAATCACCTTGTACCATCTAATGTGGGAGCAGGCTATATTTTACGTAGATTAATTAGACGTGCTGTAAGACATGCAAGAAACTTAAATATATCTACAAAAGTATTTGAAGAGTTGGCAATTAATTTTATAGATAATGTTTATGGAGAATTCTATCCAAATTTAGTACAATCAAAAGATTTTATTTTAGCAGAATTAAATAAAGAAATTAGTAAATTTGAAAAAACTATTAATTTAGGAATGAAAGAATTTGATAAAGTTATATTACGACTTTCAGACAAAGGACTAAACACAATAGATGGAGAAAGTAGTTTTAAATTGTATGATACATATGGATTCCCAATTGAACTTACACAAGAATTGGCTGAAGATAAAGGATTTACAGTTGATATGAATGGCTTTGAAGAAAAATTTAGAGAACATCAAGAAAAATCTAGAACAGTGGATACTGGAAAGTTCAAAGGAGGACTAGAATCAGCAGGAGAAATGGAAACAAAATATCATACAGCAACACATTTACTAAATGCAGCACTAAAAAGGGTTATAGGGCCAGAAGTACACCAGAGAGGATCTAATATAACAGCAGAGAGAATGAGATTTGACTTTTCTTGTGACCATAAGTTAAGTGAAGAAGAAAAGAAAAAGACTGAAGATTTAGTAAATGAGTGGATAAAGCAAGACTTAAAAGTAAGTTATGAAACAATGAGCAAAAATGATGCATTAAAGTCAGGTGCAGAATGTATGTTTATTGAGAAATATCCAGATGAAGTAAAGGTATACAGCATTGGCGATGTTTCTAAAGAACTTTGTGGTGGCCCTCATGTTGAACACACAGGGGTATTGGGACATTTTAAAATAAAGAAAGAGGAATCATCAAGTGCAGGAGTCAGAAGAATAAAGGCTATTTTAACAGAAGAATAAAAAGTAAATGCTTACTAATTGAACAAATCAATGAAAGTGGTCTGTTGCTTGTACAATCTCAAGTTTCTAACCAAAGAAAAAAACTTCAAAGACAATAGTAATTTTTCAAGTTATAGTAAATTCAATTTTCTATAACTTAAAAAATACGGCAAGAATTAATTCTATGCCGTATTTTTTTCTTCCTCCATTTATTCAACTGTAACAGACTTTGCAAGATTTCTTGGCTTATCAACATCTAAACCTTTAAATTTAGAAATATAATAAGATAGAAGTTGCATTGGTATTACAGATAAAATAGGAGAGATAAGTGAATTTGTTTCTGGTATGTTTATTACATAATCAAAGTGACTATTTGGAAGTATTTGGTTTGTAATAATAAGTGTTTTTGCACCTCTTGTAATTACCTCTTGAATATTGCTTATTGATTTTTCTACTAAATCTGGATTAGTAATAATTCCTATAACAGTGACACCATTTTCTATAAGTGCGATTGGACCATGTTTTAGCTCTCCAGCAGCATATGCATCAGAATGTATATATGATATTTCTTTAAGCTTTAAAGAACCTTCTAATGCAACACTATAATCAGTACCTCTGCCAAGGAAAAACATATCTTTTTCTGTATATACTTTTTTTGCAAATTCCTCAATAGGCTTTATATTGTCTAATATTTGTTCTATTTTTGATGGTAAATCAATTATATCTTCTTTTAAAGCTTCAATAGCTTTACTATCGTAGCTCTCTAAAATTTCTGCAAAATGCATAGCTAAAATTGCTAAAAGAACTACTTGCGAAGTATATGCTTTAGTAGATGCAACAGCAATTTCAGGACCAGCATGGGTATATATAGAATAATGGGCTTCTCTTGTTATAGAACTTCCAATAACATTAGAAATAGCAAGAGTTTTAGCACCTTTTGATTTTGCAAGCTTTAAGGCTGCAATAGTGTCAGCTGTTTCACCAGATTGACTAATATATATACACAATGTGTGCTCATCTATTATTGGGTCTCTATATCTAAACTCAGAAGCAATATCTACTTCAGTTGGAATATGACAAAGTTTTTCCATTAAAGTTTTTCCAACTAAACCAGCATGCATTGCTGTACCGCATGCTACAAAATAAATTCTATTTACAGAACTTAAATATTCTTTTGTAATTTCTATATCATCAAAAGAACATTTTTCACCTAAGCGAAATCTTGAACCAATTGTCTCTCTGATAGAAGTTGGTTGTTCAAAGATTTCTTTAAGCATATAATCTTCATAACCGTCTTTTCCTGCTGCGTTTGCATCCCACTCAATATTTTTAATTGCCTTATTATGTTCAACTAAGCTATTATCATAAAATTTTACATTCTCTCTTTTTACAACAGCAAATTCATTATCATCTAGCAAATAAAAGTCTTTTGTGTATTTTAATATAGCAGGAATATCAGATGCTATATAATTTTCTCCTTCAGCTTTTCCTATAACAAGAGGACTATCTTTTCTAACAACTACTACTTCATTAGGGCAGTTTTTAAAAATAGCCTCAATAGCATAACTTCCTTTTAAATCATAAACTGCTGACTTAACAGCACCTAAAAATTTATCTTCTTCATTATCCAAAACAGAAACAGGGCCATTTGTGTAATAATAATGAATTAAATTAGGAATTACTTCTGTATCTGTTTGTGATAAAAATGTATATCCTTTAGAACTTAGAAATTCTCTTAAATCTGCATAATTTTCAATAATACCATTATGAACTACTGCAAACTCTCCACTGTTATCCAAATGTGGATGAGAGTTTTCTTTAGATGGTTTTCCATGAGTTGCCCATCTAGTATGGGCAATGCCAACAGTTCCCTCCAATGAATCTATTCCATCTAAATTATATAAATTTTTTACTCTACCTTTGTCCTTCATAACTTTAATTCCACTATTTTCTATAGTTGCAATACCTGCAGAGTCATAACCTCTGTACTCTAGGCTCATTAGCCCATCAATTAATATAGGTGTAGCCTTTTTGCTACCAATGTATCCTACAATACCACACATAAAAAAACCTCCTTAAAATTTAGCTTTATTAAAGATATATTAAAGCAAAATACATTGTTTACTTTTATAAAACAGTAAAGAGTAATAATTATTGCTTTTAAACAAATCTTTAAAAAGCAGTTTTCTAAGAAAGCAATACAAATAAAGATTACACTATTAGATTTGTTCTGGTATTTCTATCAGTTTTTGTCTAATATTTATGGCAGTAATCAAATGCCAAGAAACCATCCGCCGAATATTTCGATAAGTTTCTTCCTCGTCAACGTAGGTGTAATCCTACGTCCAGGCGCTTTTTTCTAAATCAATAACTCCTTTCTTTTGTGTATTTGTATGCTTTCTATATACTTTATGTATAGTATATTACTATAAAATGCTAAATGTGTCAAATGTTTTTTGAAAAACTACTTGTAAAATAGTTGAAATTATGCTAAAATATTACTGTTAGAAAATAGCAGTGCTATTTTTTCCTTACTTATGGCTAGTTCATAGGTTATTATCCCAGGAGGAGGTGAAAGGTAATGAACAAATACGAGAGTGTTGTCATTATTAATCCTAATGTCGAAGAAACAGCTTTAAAAGCTTTAATCGAAAGATTTGAGACATTAATTAATACTGACGGTAAAGTAGAAAAAGTTAATGAATTAGGAAAAAAGAAATTAGCTTATGAAGTTAAGAAAAATAAAGAAGGATACTATGTAGTATATGATTTCGAGGCTAATCCAGGACTAATTGCAGAACTTGAAAGAAATTACAGAATAACAGATGATGTAATTAAATTTATAGTAGTTAAAAAATAGTAATAATTGCTATAACCTATTTAGGGGCCTTTATATTAAGAAAGGTAAAAGGTGAAAAATATGAACAAAGTAATTTTGATGGGTAGATTAACAAGAGACCCAGAAGTAAGATACACACAAACAAATAATACATTAGTTGCTACATTTAGTTTAGCAGTTAATAGAAGATTTGTAAGACAAGGAGAAGAAAGACAAGCAGACTTTATAAACATAGTAGCTTGGGGAAAATTAGGAGAGTTTTGTAGTAAATATTATAAAAAAGGTCAACAAGTAGCTATAATAGGAAGAATTCAAACAAGAACTTGGGATGATGACCAAGGACAAAAACATTATGTTACAGAAGTTGTAGCAGAAGAAGCATATTTTGCAGATAGCAAAAGGGATAGTGATAGTACTTCTTCTACATTTGATGCAACATTTGGAGCAATGCCACAAGCAGGTGGAACAGGCTCAGATTTTGAAATATCTTCTGGAGATGATTTACCATTTTAAATAAAATAAAATGATAGATTGTACATAATTTGATTATAAAATATAATTTAAAACTCTTAGATTAACGAATTAATTTATTCATAATTTTTATATTTAAGAAGTATTAAAATAATTAATCATAATGTATTATTAAAAAATAGCTTTGACCTTACAAATTATGAAAGGTAAGGAGTGAAATTAAAATGGCTGATAACAAAAAGAATAAAAGAAATAATAGAAACAACAATGCTGATAATGATTACAATCCAAAATTTAGAAGAATGAGAAAGAAAGTATGCCCTTTATGTGCAGATAAAGACTTAGTGTTAGATTATAAAAATGCTGACCAAATAAGAAAATTTGTTAATGATAAAGGAAAAATACTTCCAAGAAGAGCAACTGGTGCATGTGCAAAACATCAAAGAGATATAACATTAGCAGTAAAAAGAGCAAGACAAATAGCAGTATTACCATATACAGCTGAATAATGAAATAAGTGAACTTTGAGTTCATTAGAAAAATAAAACGTTGGGAACACGTCGAATAATGTCTTTTATGACATTTGAATTAAGGGGTGTTCCTCTTTTTGTTTAAAAATCACCTAAAAAGCTAATAATATATACAATAATAGTATAAGGAGAATAGCAAATAAATGAAAATAGGTTTAGCTTTGTCTGGTGGTGGAATTAGAGGAATTGCTCATGCTGGTGTAATAAAGGCTTTGGAAGAAAATAACATAAAAATTGATATAATAGGAGGAACGAGTGCTGGCAGTATGATTGCTAGCCTATATGCAGTTGGGTATACACCGGATGAGATATATAATTTATTTAAAACTAACTATAACAAAATAATTGGAGAGAACAGATTTCGTATATTTAATAGTATTAGAAATTTAGTAGATAAGAAAACTGTTTTAAAAGGATTCAGAAAGGGAGAATGCATTGAAGAAGTGTTTGATATGCTCGCACAAAATAAAAATATAGACAACATAGAAAATGTGAAGATGCCTATTGTAATTCCTACAGTTGATATTATGGATGCAAAAGAATATATTTTTACAAATAAAATTCCAGAGGACAATTTGGAGGGGAAGTATATTACTGATGTGAATATAGGAAAAGCTGTAAGGGCAAGTAGCAGTTTCCCAGCAGTTTTTAATTTATGTACAATGCACGAGCATGCTTTTATGGATGGAGGAGCTTTAGACAATGTTCCAGTTGAAGAAGTTAAGAAACAAGGGGCAGATAGGGTACTAGCAGTTAAGTTTGATGGAGATAATTTATGCAAGGATAGCAGTATAATGGATATTGTTATGAAAACAATTGATATAATGGGAAACAAGATAATAGAAGATAAACTGAAAAAAAGTGACTATGTATTAAGCATACATACAGAAAAAGTTGGCTTGCTTGAAGCGGATAAAATAGAACAGTGCTTTAAATGTGGTTATGAGACTGTACAAAATAATATTACTAAGATTAAAGAGTGTTTAAGCTAGCTCTATGTTTTGATGTAGATATATATTGTGTTCTCCATGCATTCGAACAAAATACATATCTACCACGTGGAACTACATTATTGTCATGAATTATGCGAGCAATCTATATAAATTACACTGAACAGTAACTCCTGTAGTTACAATTCACGGCTTACTAATTCACATTTATATGGCAAGAAACAACATTTTCTAAAAAGTAGCTCGAATATGTCGGTCAAGCTGATTTTCGTAGAAATTCTATGAGAAATTTTGGCAGCGCCCTCAAAAGGGTTCGAGATTCCCTACCAAAATTTTCTTAGAATTTCTGTACTCAAATCACATTCCATTCCATATTCTCGTACTTTTTAGAAAATGTTTTTCTTGCTGTATATTTATAAACAGCAACAGGTAAGCCGTGAATTGTAACCTCCTGTAACGTAACTCTTAATTTGAAATTGGAAAAAGCTTGCAAGCTAAGTAAAAAAATGGTATGATATTAATGTGACAATGTATTCTGTCAAATATTATGAAAAATAGGGGATGGAGAGAAAAATTGAGTAGAAAAAAGATAGTTACTATATTAATCATTATAATAGTTATAATTGGAATTATAGGCTTTATAATTTGGAAGAATTTAAACAAATCCAATAAGCAAAATGATAATACTATAAAAATTGTAACATCATTTTATCCAATGTATATATTAGCAGAGAACATAACAGATGGAGCGACAAATATAGAGCTTGAAAATATGGCTGATGTAAATGTGGGGTGCTTGCATGATTATACTCTTACAACAGAAGATATGAAAAAATTAGAAAATGCAGATATATTTATTTCGAATGGACTTGGAATGGAAAACTTTATAGACAAAGCAATAAGTGCAAATCAAGCAATGAAGATAATAGATTCAAGTACTAATATACAGGATTTAATTTTACATGAAGATGAAACAAATGCTCACATTTGGACGAGTATTGAAAAATATATTGAGCAAGTTAAAAATGTTTCTGAAGGTTTAAAGGAAAGCAACCCTGAAAACGCAGAAATATATGAAGAAAATGCTAATAACTATATAGAAAAATTAGAACAATTAAGAGAAAAATACTTAAATGAATTGAAAAATTTGCAAGGCAAAAAAGCAATATGCCTTAATGAGGCGTTTGAATATATGGGACAAGAATTAGGACTAGAAATGACAACAGTAAAAACAGACCATGAAGAAAGTACAATGTCGGCGGAGATGTTAAAAAGTATAATAGATACGGCAAAAGAAGAAAACATTGAGATGATAATAGTTGACAAAAACGATAATAGGGCAAATGCTGAAACAATTGAGCAAGAGACAGGAGCAAGAATTTATGAACTTAATTCTGGTCTATCTGGAAGTATGGAAAAAGATGAGTATGTTAAAGCTATTGAAGAAAATTTGCAATTACTTAAATAATGAGAATGTTGAAAAAGAATTGCATTTTAGCAAGCGCATAGTATAGTTGCTAAATAATGCATTGCCTAGTCAAAACAGCAATTCTTTTTCAACCGAATTAAATTATAGAAGGGAATAAAGAAATGGAGAAAGCATGTGGATTACACTGTACAAAAATAAATAATATTGGAGTAAAAATAGGTAATGAAGTAATATTAAAAGATGTAAGCATTCATATCCATTGTGGTGAATTAACAGTGATAATCGGACGAAATGGAGCTGGAAAAAGTACTTTGCTCAAAGCTATTTTAGGTGAAATTGAACATACTGGAGACATTACTTTTATGGATAAAAGAGATAATGTGACTAAAAAGATTAAAATAGGCTTTGTTCCACAAAGTATAAATGTAGAAAAGCATATGCCAACAACTGTTTATGACCTTTTTGCATCTTGCATTACACATATACCGGTATTTTTACGAAAAGACAAAAAAATTTGTGAAGAAATAAAAGAGCATCTTAAAATATTTGGTGCAGATAAATTAATAGACAAAAGCATTGGAGATTTATCTGGAGGAGAATTACAACGTGTACTAATAGCAATTGCAACAAAACCAACACCAAACTTACTTATTTTAGATGAGCCAGTATCAGGAATAGATAGAAATGGTATAAAAGAATTTTATAATATTATAAGCAAACTAAAATCAGAATATGATATGTCAATAATATTAGTATCACATGATTTGGATTTGGCAAAGAAATATGCAGACAAAGTTATTCTGCTAGATAAAGAAGTAATTAAAGAAGGAAGACCAGAAGAGGTGTTTAGAAGTTTGGAGTTTAAGAATAGGTTTGGAGAGTTGGTTTAGAACAAAAATAATCACGTTTTGGCGTTGTTAAACTTCAATGGGAAAATCCTCAACGTGCCAAAAGCACGCCTCTAGTTTTCTTTGTTACAAAGATAAAGAATATCTTTGTAACAAAAGAGCTGAAATCGACGTTGCCTTTGAGATTTCCTCCTTATAGTCGGAAACTCAAATCGGCACGAACAAAGCCAAACACGTTGCTTTGTTACTTTGACTAGCCAAAACAGTAATTATTTTTACTTTAATAATATTAGTAATTAAAGAAAGGAAAATGCACAAAAATGGAGCTAATAGATAATATACTAGAAATAATACTTCCGTTTGAATTTATGAATTATGAATTTATGAAGAATGCGCTAATTGCAATCTTATTAATAACACCAATATTTGCAATACTTGGAACAATGATAGTAAACAATAAAATGGCATTTTTCTCAGATGCATTGGGACATTCAGCATTAACAGGTATAGCACTTCGGAAGTTTAATAGGGATAAGTAATCTAAATATAGGGATGATAATATTTGCTATAGGATTTGCTTTACTTTTGAATTATGTAAAAAATAAGACTACATATGGAGCAGATACAATAATAAGTGTATTTTCCTCTATTGCAATAGCATTAGGGTTAGCAATACTTACACAGACAGGTGGGTTTAATCAATATTCAAGCTACCTTGTAGGAGATATCTTAAGTATAACAGATACGGAGATACTATATGTATTTTTAATAGCAATTGTTGTATTAGTATTCTGGTATTTTACATTCAACAAGTTACACTTAACAAGTATCAATTCAACACTAGCAAAAAGCAAAGGAATAAAGACTAAAAAGATAGATAATATTTTTGCAGTATTAATAGCAATTGTAGTAATGATATCAATTAGATGGATAGGAATATTATTAATAAACTCACTATTAATATTGCCTGCAGCATCAAGTAGAAATATTGCTAAAAATATGCGATGGTATCATTTGTATGCAGTGCTATTCTCACTATTTTCAGGAATAGCTGGATTAATATTATCATATTACTGTAATATACCAACAGGACCAATGATAGTAATTATTTCAGGTGCAATATACTTTATTACTTTAGCTGTGAAAGGAAAAGTAAAAGGAAAGTAGGGAGAGTTCATGAAATATGTTTTAACAGATAGAAGTTATACGAGGGAGGGAATCTTATGGAAAAGAAAAAAATTTTAACAGGTGATAGACCAACAGGAAGGTTACATATAGGTCATTATTTTGGCTCATTGGTAAATAGAATTGAAATGCAAAATTCAGGAGAATATGACCCACATATTTTAATTGCTGATGTGCAAGCATTAACAGACAATTTTAATAATCCAGAAAAGGTAAGAAAAAATGTAAAAGAGGTTATGCTTGATTATTTATCAGTAGGCATTGACCCGGAAAAGACAACAATTGTAATTCAATCAATGATACCAGAAATAGCAGAGCTTACAGTATTTTATTCTAACCTAGTTACTATAGCTAGACTAGAAAGGAATCCAACAGTTAAGACGGAAATTGCTCAAAAGAGAGAAATTTTTGGAGAGAGTGTTACATATGGATTCTTAGGTTATCCAGTAAGCCAAGCAGCTGATATAACTGCATTCCAAGGAAAGTATGTGCCAGTAGGAGAGGACCAACTTCCATTAATAGAACAATGTAGGGAAATTGTAAGAAAGTTTAATAGCATATATGGAGAAGTTTTAGTTGAGCCAGAAGCGGTGCTATCTAAAGCAAAGAGAATTAAAGGACTTGATGGAAATGACAAGATGGGCAAATCTTTAGGAAATGCTATTTATCTTTCAGATACTCCAGAAGAGATAACAAAAAAAGTTATGAGTGCAGTAACAGACCCTAATAGAATAAGAAAAGATGATAAAGGAAATCCAGATGTATGTATGGTTTCATATTATCACAATTTGTTTACAAGCAAAGAAGATTGCAAAGCAGTTTGCGAAGAGTGCAAGGCTGGCAAAAGAGGTTGTGTAGCTTGTAAGAAACAACTTGCACAAAATATAATAGACTATTTAGCTCCTATGAGAGAAAAAAGAAAATATTATGAAGATAGACCAGAGCTAGTAGATAAATTGTTAATAGAAGGCACAGAAAAAGGCAGAGAAGATGCAAAAGAAACCATGAGAAAAGTAAGACATGCTATGAGATTAGATTATTTTGATGTTTAAAAGGCAATTGCATTTTGGCTAGATGGCAAACTTTGAGTAGAAAATTATTTGGCATTACTACCAAAATATAACTCCAGTTTTTTCACTCGTTTGCCTAGCTAAATAACAATTCTTTTTCAAACTATAGATTAAATTTGGAGGAAACAATGTTTACAGATTACGTAAAAATAATTGCAAAAGCAGGGAATGGTGGGAATGGTGCCATTTCTTTTAGAAGAGAAAAATATGTTGCTGCAGGGGGACCAGATGGCGGTGATGGTGGCAAAGGTGGAGACATATATTTTGAGGTTGACCCTGATAGCAATACTTTAATTGATTTTCGATATAATAAGAAGTTTAAAGCGGAAAATGGGAAGAATGGAGAAGGTGCTCACAAATATGGTAAGAGTGGAGAGGACCTTTACATTAAAGTGCCAATTGGAACTATTGTTAGAGACGCTAAAACAAATAGAGTGATAGCTGACCTTTCTGAAAAAGGTCAAAAAGAGCTAATCTTAGCAGGAGGAAGAGGTGGAAAGGGAAATTCACACTTTGCCACTTCGACAAGACAAGCTCCACGATTTGCTCAAGATGGAGAAAAGGGCGAAGAAAAAGAATTAATACTAGAACTAAAGCTATTAGCAGATGTGGGATTAATAGGATTTCCTAATGTTGGAAAATCTACATTCCTTTCAATGACAACTTCTGCAACACCTAAAATTGCAGATTATCATTTTACTACGTTAGAGCCAAATTTAGGTGTTGTTAAAACAGAATATGGAAATAGCTTTGTAATAGCAGATATTCCAGGAATTATAGAAGGAGCAAGCGAAGGAACAGGACTTGGACTTCAGTTTTTACGTCATATAGAAAGAACAAGATTATTACTTCATGTAATAGATGTATCTGGCTCAGAAGGAAGAAATCCAGTACAAGATTTTTATACGATAAATGAAGAATTGAAAAAATATAGTGAAAAATTAAGCAAAAGAAAACAAATAGTTGTTGCAAATAAAGTAGATATTATGCAAGATGAAAATTTGTACAAAGAATTAGAAAAGGTTGTAAAAGAAAAAGATATGGAAATATTCAAAATATCTGCAGCAACATGTGAAGGTGTATCTGATTTAATAAAACATGTATCAAGCGTATTAAAAACATTGCCAAAAGAAGATTTGATAGAGATAGAAGATAGAAAAGTATATACACTAGAAGACAAGGACGAATACATAATTACTAGAGAAGATGGAATGTTTGTAATACGTGGAGAAGCTGTAGAAAGAGTAATGAGAAGAGTAAATATAGCAGACAATGAGTCTTTATACTACTTCCAAAAAAGTCTTGATGCAATCCGGAGTAAATGAAAAATTAAAGTCAATGGGAATAAAAGAAGGGGATATTGTTAAGATTTGTGATTATGAGCTAGAGTGGGAAGAGTAAACTATCCAAAATAACAATTATCTTGATATCTTTAGCTTACTGTTCAGTATAAAAATAGATATATAAAATCCGTTCTATCTACCACGTGGAACTACTTAGCATAGCAAATAAGTGAAGCAACTTTTTTTTAGCATATCATGCTGAAAGGCAACAGCTTTAACATAAAAAACCAAAAAAATGTTTGACATTCGTTTGTTTGTATGATAATATATTGTAAAATGAAATTTGGAGGTATGTTTTAATGAGACCTGTAGGAGAAGAAAGAGAGAAAAAATTAGCAGCAAGGTATGCAAAAAGTAAAGGATTAACAGTAAGAGAAAAACAAATATTAAGATACATTACAAAAGAAATTGAAAAAAATGGATATGCACCATCTGTAAGAGAAATTGGTGCAGCAGTTGGGCTGAGTTCAACCGCAACTGTACATTGCTACTTAAAAAAATTAGAGCAACATGGTTATATAAAGAAAGAAAACCAAAAAGGAAGGACACTAAGAGTCCTAAAAACAGAAGATGATAGATATACAAATAGGGCTAAAAGAAAAACTGAGCCAACTGATCCTTGGAATGTGTTTTTTAACAAAAAGGAAATGGTAGATGTTCCAGTAGTTGGAAAAATCACAGCAGGCTCACCAATACTTGCAGTAGAGAATGTAACAGATACATTCCCAATTCCTCTAGAGCTTGCAGGAAATAGCCAGACATTTATACTTGTGGTAAGAGGAGAAAGCATGATAGAAGCAGGCATTTTAGATGGAGATTATATACTAGTAAGAAGACAAAATGTGGCTGAAAATGGACAAATAGTAGTTGCCTTAATTGAAGATGAAGCAACAGTAAAAACTTTTTATAAAGAAAAAGACCATATTAGGTTACAACCTGAGAACAGTACAATGGATCCAATAATAGTACCAGATTGCAAAATTTTAGGTAGAGTAATTGGTGTGTTTAGAAAAATGTAAATTAAATAAAGAACAAAAGTAGTAAGATTACGAGAGTTATTATTCTAATTATTGGGGAGGAATCAATGAGTTATAATGACTTTTGGTTTGTAGAGACAAGAATTCAAACTAACAATTTAAAAAGATATTTTTTATATTTTATTATAATCTTTGCTTTTGTTAGCATTGGTACATATATGGCTATTAAGACTATGTATAAGGATATACAAGCATATGAAATACAAGCTACTAATCCTACTGTTACAGTATCAGAAGCAAAAGCTACTAATGTCAATGGATATATAAGAGGAGAGGTTATAAATGAAGGAGAAGAGGATATAAGCGACAAATATTTGTTATTTTTATTATGTAATAAAAATAATGAAGTGATTTCAAGAGAATATATTAATATTGGAACAGTGTTTGCAGGTCAGACCAAAACATACGAATTAAAATTTAAGCAAGATAATGTAGAAAGGTTCTATGTAGCTGTTACAGATGTAAAAAATAAAAATTAAAGTATGTATAAATAAAATACCTTTTTATATAATATAAATATATGAGAAGGTATTTTTTTACATTTATAAACAAAGTGCATATATCTTCTATATATAATTTATTAATTATTTTCACAGAATAAGCTACAATTGCTATTACATTTGAGATTCCCTTCCTTTGATAGAAAACTCAAATCGGAGTAAGCAAATAGCAACATAAAATCGCTTTACTAATTCTTCAAGTTTTGAACAAAATATATGTCTACCACGTGAAACTACAAATCATAAAAATATGTCTAGTAATTCTAAAAAACACATTATAATGAACAGCAAGCAAAAAAATGTTAGTTTTAACATAAATTTATAAAAAATGTTTGCTATTTTGTAATAAATGTAATATAATTGTAACGAAAATGTAACATAAATGAAATATTTGTGAAATATAATGCTTATTAAAGAAAGGATGAGAATAGAAATGTTCAAATGGGGACAAGATATAGGAATAGATTTAGGAACTGCTACAGTTATTGCTTATGTAAAAGGTAAGGGAATTGTTCTTAGAGAACCATCAGTGGTTGCTGTGGATAATAATACAGGGGAAGTTCTAGCAGTGGGAAAAGAGGCAAGAAGAATGCTTGGAAGAACTCCTGGAAATATTGTAGCAACAAGACCTTTGAGGGATGGAGTTATTTCTAATTATACTGTTACAGAAAAAATGCTTAAATATTTTATAAACAAAATATGCGGTAAATTTATCTTTTCTCCTAGAATAATGATATGCATTCCATCACAAGTTACTGAAGTGGAAAAAAAGGCTGTTATAGATGCTGCATCTCAAGCAGGGGCAAGAAAAGTATTTTTAATAGAAGAGCCAATAGCAGCTGCTATTGGTGCAGGAATAGATATATCAAAACCATGTGGAAATATGGTTGTAGATATAGGAGGCGGAACCACAGATATTGCAGTAATTTCTTTGGGTGGCTCTGTTGTAAGTGAATCTTTAAAAGTTGCAGGAGATAAATTTGACGAGGCAATTGTAAAATATATAAAAAGGAAGCATAATATAATGATTGGAGAGCGTACAGCAGAAGATTTAAAAATAAATGTAGGATGTGTATATCCTAAAATACAAGATACAGAAATGGAGATAAGAGGTAGAGACTTAGTTACAGGACTTCCAAAAAACATAACAATCCATTCAAGTGAAATGATGGAAGCATTAACAGAACCAGCAATGCTAATTGTAGATAGTGTTCACTCTGTATTAGAAAAGACTCCTCCAGAACTTGCAGCAGACATAAGTGATAGAGGAATATACATGACTGGCGGAGGCTGCTTGATTGATGGATTAGATAAATTATTGCAGTCAAAGACTGGTATAAATGTAATGATAGCACAAGATCCAATTTCTTGTGTGGCACTCGGAACCGGAAAAGCTTTAGATAATTTAGATACATTAGACAGAAGAAGATAAGAACAAAGCTATTAGACAGTAACTTTTTGTAGTTAATGTTTAATAGCTTTAATTAGTAGTAACTAATCAGTAGTTACAATTCAAGGCTTGCCTATTTATATTTAACAGAGCAAGAAACAACATTTTCTAAAAAGTATCTCGAATATGTCGGTCAAGCTGATTTTCGTAGAAATTCTATGAGAAATTTTGGCAGCGCCCTCAAAAGGGTTCGAGATTCCCTACCAAAATTTTCTTAGAATTTCTATACTCAAATCACATTCCATTCCATATTCTCGTACTTTTTATAAAATGTTTTTCTTGCTGTATATTTATAAATTGCAATAGGCAAGCCGTGAATTGTAACAATCAGTAACCACTTGTCTAGAAATTATTTTCAACTACTTGAAAAAATCCTTAATAAATTATATAATATGAGCAGTTTAGTTATAAAGGTGAAGTATATGAATAAAACAAAAAGAAAGATATTTGAAGCATCAATGAAGCTATTTGCAGAAAAAGGGTATGATGCAACTAGTATTGAAGAAATAACTGCTACTGTCGGAGTGGCTAAAGGAACTTTATATTATCATTTTTCTAGCAAAGAGGAGATTTTTAACTTTTTGGTGGATGAAGGGATGAAATTGCTAAAAAACAGTATTAGTATAAAAACTGACAAAATGAATAACTCATTGGATAAACTAAGAGCAGTTGTACTGATTCAAATAAAACTATTGTTTAAATATGAGAACTTTATGACAATAATACTTAGTCAAATATGGGGAAATGATTCAAGAAATAAATTATGCAAAAAATACCTATTTGAATATATACAAATTATAGAAAATATAGTCAAACAAGGTATAAAAAAAGGAGAAATAGTAAATAAGGATGCAAATATAATAGCCTCAGGAATTTTTGGTTTTACATGCTCAAGTTATATTTACAAAATGAAACATGAACAGGTAAATGTTCAAGAATTGTTTAAGCAAATAGATAGTATCTTTTTAAAGAATCTTCGCTCATAAATGAAATTTAAGTTTTGCTAAATGCAAAAAAAGCTTTAAGTAAGTATTTTATAGAAGGAATATATACTTTAAAAAAACAAGTTTTTTGCACTAATAGCTTGCTATCGCCATCTAAATTCTAACAAATTTTGAGATGGAGGGGATTTGGCCTCTAACATTTTCACGAATTTATAGAGGTTATTAAATAAAATTTTTGTTAGAGCGTAAATTCGCTCGAATGGAGGTTAAAATGAGAATTTTAAAGGATTTTAAAATACCAGATTTCAAATTTCCAAAATTTAATATGAAAGAAGTGTCAGAAATTGATGAGGTAAAGGTTGATATTGACAAATTAAAGAAAGCAGAAGAAAGCCAAAAGAAAAAAGATAAGAAAAATTATGAGGGCACACATTTTTCTACAGTTAAACAAATTTTTATAAATTCATCAAAAGAATATGCTGATAGAACTTTTTTATTAGAAAAATTTAATCCAAAAGGAGAATGGGTAGAAATTACATACAACCAATTCAAAAATGAAGTAATAGGACTTGGAACAGCACTAACACGAAAATTAGATTTAAAAGACACAAGAATTATAATAATTGGTGAGAATACACATCACTGGTATGTATCATATATGACAATGCTTTGTGGAACTGGAATTGCAGTTCCAGTTGATAAAGAATTGCCTGAAAATGAGATAGAAAATGTTATAAAAAGAGCTAAGGCTTCAGCTGTTATATTTTCTACTAAAAAAGCGGATGTAATAAAAAAAGTAGCAGAGAATTTACCTGATGTAAAATATTTTATACAAATGAACTCTGACCAAGAAATAGAAGGTAGATTCGTGGGATTAGATTATCTTATTGAAGAAGGAAAAGCATTAGTTAATGGTGGAGATAATAGCTTTATGGGAATAGAGGTTAATCCAGATGATTTTAGAGTTCTAATCTTTACATCAGGAACAACGTCTAATGCAAAAGGTGTTATGCTAAGCTATAGAAATCTTGCAGAAAATGTTAATGCAGCAACAGCATATGTAAAACTAACTCCAGATGACAGATTAATGTCTATACTTCCATTACACCATACATATGAGTCATCAATAGGATTTTTGTTACCATTTGGAATAGGAGCTTCTATTAGTGTGTGTCAAGGACTAAAACATATAGTTTCAGATTTACAAGAAACAAAGCCAACTGCACTTTTAACTGTTCCACTTCTTGTTGAAAATTTATATAGAAAGATAAACGCAAATATTAAGAAAAGCAAAAAAGACGGATTAGTAAATTCAATGATACATGTAACTAATGCGCTAAAGGTTGTAGGAGTAGACATTAAAAGGAAAGTATTTAATGAAATATATGAGAATTTAGGTGGAAGAATAAGAATTATAGTTTCTGCTGCTGCTCCAATTGATGCTAAAATTGGTAAATGGGTTGAGGATATTGGCATTTTATTCTTACAAGGATATGGACTTACTGAAACTGCGCCTATTGCAGCTTTAACTCCTGACTTTGATACAAGAGTTGGTTCAGCTGGAAAAGCAGTAGTAGGAGCAGAGCTTAGAATAGATAATCCAAATGAAAATGGAGAAGGAGAAGTATTAATTTCAAGCAAAACATTAATGATTGGTTATTATGAAGATGAAGAAGCTACAAAAGAAGCTATTTTTGAAGAAGACGGTAAAAGATGGTTTCGTTCAGGAGATGTGGGATACATGGATAAAGATGGCTTCTTATATATAACAGGTAGAAGTAAAAACGTTATAGTAACCCAAAATGGAAAAAATATATATCCAGAAGAAATCGAGTTATTGCTTTCAAAGCATAGTGAAATAAAGGAATGCATGGTTTACGGCAAGGAAGTAGAAGGAGAAAAAGAATTGGTTATTACTGCAAGAGTAATACCAAACTATGAAGAGATAGAAGAAAAATATGGAAAAGACTTAGATGAAGATGCTGTATATAAAATAATTTGGGATAAAGTAAAAGAAGTAAACAAACAGCTTACTTCATATAAAGCTATTAAAAAATTAGAAATAAAACATGATGAATTTGTAAAAACAACAACAATGAAAATTAAAAGATATGAAGAGATGAAGAAAAAATAAGAGAAACATATTATTCATATTACATTATTTTATAAATATTTTGGCAATGTATGTATAAGGCAAAAAAATGTGTACAAACTGCATAAGAAAAAATAAAAAATGATTAACAGTTTGTACACTTTTAAATCACACAATTTAAGTGAGTAAATAAAAATTAGTAAACACACATTGCTAAATTTTAAAAAATGTAAATTGCAATTTCCGTAAGAAAAAAAGACAAATAATTACAAAAAAACTCTTGACTTAAGAGAGAAGTTGTAATAAAATTATAGTAAAATTGATAAAATAATAATCCTATAAAGTTGAAAAAAACTTACGGAAATAAGCATTACATAGGATAAAAGGAGGTAAGGTTTACAATGTCTAAATCTGGCATAGTAAACGTGAGAATGGTAATCACGGAAGAGAAGATTTTATCAAATATTGATAAGGTACAAAAATTAATAAATCCAAATAGTAAAAAGCAAATCATTCAGTTAGAAGATGATGCATATTTTAAAGATTTAATAGAGTCAATAAAAACATATTTAATAGAATATCCAAAGAAGAAGAATTTTCCAGCAAGTGTATATAAAGCTGCTTATGGGCTAGTTGAATATGCAACAAATCAATTTGAAGAAAACACAAAAAAAATTGAAGAATTGATTAGACAAAGAGAGAAAAATATTTCTTTAGCAGCTAGTTTAAAAGAAGCGTTAGATGCAGTAGAAAATAAAGCTGACGATTGGAAAGACACGGTTAAAAATATTTCTGAGGACTTTTCTGAAGATATAATAGAAACTTTAGGAGTAATAGGAAGAAGTAAATCTTCTACATCTCAAAATTGTCAAGATGCAGTAAAATTGATAAATGCGAGAATTGGTAACTTAGAGACAAATTTGCATATTGAAATAGATATGGAAAGAATAGAAGATAGATCAAAAGCACTAAGCTACATAGGAATTGAAGTGGCAGATGCTTTAAAACTAATACCTACACCTGAAGAAACATTAGAAGAGGCTAAAGAAGAAACAGTTCAAGAAGTATCTCAAATTGTAGCAGAGCCAACACAAGAACAAGTAGAAGAAAATCAAGAGTACTTAGAACAAACAAGAGTAGAAGTAAAACCTTCTTTATGGCAACGTATTAAAAATAGCAAAGTGGTAAAAGCTATTAAATATATAATGAAAATTAGAGTGGTTGTACAAGTCCCTAATGCTTTACCAGAGGGTAGAGGAGACGAATAGTTGAAATGTTAATACATAGAAATAAAGTCTGATAATAATTTTATAATAATTATCAGACTTTAAAAATTTATAGTAAATTGCATTTTCTATAAATTTTTAAAATAATGAAAATTGACATTGCCTTTAAGATTCCCTACATTGGCTTGCAAACTCAGATATACATGAGCAAATAGCGACCAAAGTCGCTATTGTTCTTGCGAGCTATTTAAGTATTTATAAAAATTAATTTTATAAAATTTTGTCATAATTGTTTTGAATTGTAAAGAAAATTATTAGTCATTGTCAACAAATAATAATCTTATAGCCCATAATCCAGAGATGCCAACTAGTATATAGATAATTCTACTAATTATAGACATAGCACCAAATATAGTATCAACTAAGTTAAAATTAAATATACCAATAAGTCCCCAGTTGATAGCGCCTATAATAACTAATGCTAATGCTATTTTATCAATAATTTTCATGTAAAATCATTCCTTTCATTATTGCTATCAATACTAGTGTACTCAAAAAAACAAAAAATATACGAAAAATTTTAATTATAGTGTGGCATAAAATTATAGTTTACAAAATTAGAAGTTACAATTCAAATTGTGCTGTAAAAAATAAATAATATATAAAAAGAATGGAAATAATGATATTTAAAAAAATAGCAAAAAATGGTAATTAAAAAAATTATAAAAAAGTATTGACAAATCACAAAAAATAGTTTATACTTTAAATTGCGTTTGAGATGCGCCCTTAGCTCAGTTGGTTAGAGCAACCGGCTCATAACCGGTAGGTCCAAGGTTCGAATCCTTGAGGGCGCACC
>CALXWQ010000012.1 GCA_944392435.1 uncultured Clostridia bacterium | reverse complement strand
ATTATAAAAATTTACAATGAAGTAAATGATTATGAAAATAAAGAAAAACAAAGAGCATATCACGATTATAACCATGTCCTAAATGTTTCAAAAACAGTCAAAGAACTATTAGAGTCTCTAAACTATGATGAAGATTTTATTGATGAAGCACAAGTGGCTGCTTTGTTACATGATACAGGGTGCACAGAAGGCAAAGAAAATCATGAAATTAGAAGTTATGAGTTTGCGAAAAATTATCTTGAGAAAAACAACATTCAATTGAAAAATAAAGAAATGGTCTTAGAAGCTATAAAAAATCATAGGAATGGATTTGACACAGACAACATAATTACTCTTACACTTATATTAGCTGATAAGCTAGATATAAAGAAAACAAGGGTTACAAGAGAAGGATGTAATGTTATAGGAAATAGGCAATATCAATATGTGAATGATATAAATTTAAAAATAGATAAAAATAATCTAAAAGTACATTTTTATTGCGATGAACAAATGAATTTGAGAGAGTTAGAAGAATATTATTTTACAACCAAAGTTTTTAAAGCAATTAGGAGCTTTTCAGATAAAATGAAATTAAAACCAGATGTATTTATCAATAATGAAAAATGGATGGCGTTTTATGAAATCTAAGATATATAATATGAATGCAAGAAGTAAATAATAATATAATGGGCAGGTCTTAAATGAATAAAATTAATTTTTTAAAGAAGATATATTATTCCATCAGAGGAAAGAAATATAAAGAAATGGTAGAAGAAAAGTCTGCATATGCTATTTTATACATAGCAATATTTGAGCTTGGATTCACAGTATTAATTTCTATCATTGCAACCAATAGGTTTGTAACATCATCTTTTAGCGAAGTATATGATTATGTATATAACTTCCTAGCAGATTTTTTTTATAATTCGCTATCATTAACATTCGATACCATACTTGTGCTTTCAGTATTAGGATATTTGTATAGATTAATAACGAAAAACAAAGTAAAGTATTCAAAAATGTTTTGCTTAGCCACTTATGCATCTACAACTGCAATGATACTAAAATATATAGTATTTCTAGTAAATTATTTGATAAAATTAAATATACAATATTTTAATTATATTTACATATTTATTGTATTCATTTATTTTATAGCTAATTTCAATAAAACTGCAAATGATTAAAAGCTAATATGAATTGAAAATAATAATTTATTCATATATAGAATATTTTGTGCATATATGATATACTAAGTACTGTGATTACAAGAAAAGTGGCTTTGTCACATATGCATTTGGCTTTGCAAATATGCACAGTCAAAGGAAACTTAACCTTGTTGCTCAGAAAATTGCTAACAAAATTTTCTATGTAATAGAATAAGAATAGTTTTTAAAATGGTTTAAACTAAAATGGAGGTTGGAAGAAATGAAGAGATATTACTTTACATCAGAAAGTGTAACAGAGGGACATCCTGATAAATTATCAGATTTAATTTCAGACAGCATATTAGATGAGTGTCTAAAACAAGATAAAAATGCAAGAGTAGCTGTGGAAACTTTTGTATCTGGCAATACAGTTACAATAGCAGGACAAATAACTACCAATGCAGAATTTGATATAGATAAGTTGGTAAGAAAAACTATAAAAGAAATTGGATATGACAATGCAGAAATAGATATGGATTACAGAACTTGTAAAATAGATGTAAATATTACAAAGCAGAGCTCTGATATAGCAATGGGAGTAGACATGGGAGGAGCAGGAGACCAAGGAATCATGTTTGGCTATGCATCTGATGAAACGGAAAACTATATGCCATATGCAATAAACATGGCACATAAATTATCAAAAAGATTGGCAGAGGTCAGAAAGAAAGGCATTATACCATACTTAAGACCTGATGGAAAAGTGCAAGTAACAGTAGAATATGAAGATGAAGCACCAAAGAGAATAGAAACAATTCTTATTTCTACACAACATAATGCAGATGTGAGTCAAGAAGATTTAAGAAAAGATGTTATAGAAAATGTAATAAATGTTATGGTTCCAGCAGAAATGATGGACGAAAACACCAAAATATACGTAAATCCAACAGGAAGATTTGTAATAGGTGGACCTCTTGGAGATACAGGACTTACAGGAAGAAAAATCATAGTGGATACATATGGTGGATATGCAAGACATGGCGGAGGTGCTTTTTCTGGAAAGGATGCCAGCAAAGTTGACCGTAGTGCAGCATACATGCTTCGCCATATTGCAAAAAATATAGTAGCAAATGGATATGCAAAAAAATGTGAAATACAAGTATCATATGCAATTGGCATGAAAGAACCACTTTCAATCTACATAAATACATTTGGAACAGGCAGAAAATCAAATGAAGAATTAGTAGAATTGATAAAAAGAAATTTTGATTTAACACCAAATGGGATGATAGAATATCTTGGCTTGCGAGAGCCAATTTATACAAAGACAACAAACTATGGACATTTTGGAAAAGATAATTTACCATGGGAAAAAATAATAAAATTATGTTAAGAAGAAATATAGATAGGTAATAGCCCCTAATAGCACAGATAAAGGAGTTGGTAAAGTGAATACTGCAATAGGACTTTTGATACCATTTTTAGGAACTACACTTGGAGCAGCAATGGTGTTTTTCATGAAAAAAGAAATTAATAAAAAACTAGAAAGATTATTATTAGGATTTGCAGCAGGGGTAATGGTTGCAGCATCTATGTGGTCGCTTATTATTCCATCAATGGATATGGCAGAAGAAGAAGGACAAATAGCGTGGCTTCCAGCTGCAATTGGATTTAGTTTAGGAATATTTTTCTTACTTGCCTTAGATCATTTAATACCTCACTTACATTTAAGAAAAGATAAACCTGAGGGCATAAAAGTTAAATTAAAAAATTCTACAATGATGGTATTGGCAGTAACACTTCACAACATACCAGAAGGAATGGCTGCAGGAGTAGTATTTGCTGGAGCAATGACACAAAATTCAGGAATTACTCTTGCAGGTGCATTGGCATTAGCAATAGGGATTGCAATACAAAATTTTCCAGAAGGTGCAATTATATCAATGCCTCTAAGAGCAGAGGGAGTATCAAAACCAAAAGCTTTTCTATATGGTATGTTATCAGGCATAGTAGAGCCAATAGGTGCAATTATAACTATACTTATTACAAGTACAGTATTACCAGTACTTCCATACATATTAGCATTTGCAACAGGTGCAATGATTTATGTGGTTGTAGAAGAGCTAATTCCAGAAGCACAAGAAGGTGAGCATTCTGATATTGGCACAATTGGAGTAGCAATAGGATTTGTACTTATGATGGTTTTAGATGTAGCATTGGGATGAAAGGGATAAAAAATGCAAAAAAAGACTTACATTGTCGAAAAAATATGTTATAATAAAAAATGTTGAAAATAACATATATTGGTCTTAATTGGAAACGTACATTATCTTAGAATAATGATTAACGAACAACACATAGAAGATAGTTTGTATAATGTGCCCTGTTATGAGTTTTTTCGGCAGTATATTTTTTAACTTTACTGGTTGGGAAAACATATTTGCTAACTGGATTAGAATTGCTGTAATGAATTTTCCAATGGCACTTTGTTGGCAAATATTTTATGCAGGACCATTTGTAAGATTTATATTCAAGAGAATATTTAAAAAACAACTATCAAAATAGATAAAACTGGACAAGTGTGCGTTATTAAAGCAAAGCTTTTGACGCACACTTCCTAATTTTCTAAACAATAGTACCACCGTTCACATGGATTATTTGTCCTGTAACATATCTAGAGTCATCACTAGCTAAATATAGATATGCAGGAGCAAGTTCAAAAGGCTGGCCAGCTCTTTTTAAAGGAGTCTCTGTTCCAAATATTTCTACTTCTTGTTCATTAAATGAAGATGGTATAAGAGGTGTCCAAATTGGACCAGGTGCAATAGCATTTACTCTTATTTTTTGGTCTGCAAGTGATAAGGCAAGAGATTTAGTAAATACAGTAATAGCGCCTTTAGTAGCAGAATAATCAATTAAATTTTTCTTACCATCAAACGCAGTAATGGATGTAGTGTTTATAATACTGCTATTGGCTTTCATATGTGGAAGAACAGCCTTAGTTAAATAGAAAAAAGTAAATATATTAGTTTCAAGGGTAGATATATATTTTGGGATTAGGTTTTGCAAGTTAATGAGCTTTATTTTTTTATATTTTTATGGTAAGATACTTTATATGAGCAATCAGCAAGAAGCTTTAATTCTATTACAAATTAAAGATAAAATAAATAATAGGAGGAAAGTATGATATAATTTAAAACATGTCATACAAAATAATTATGGAACTAGGTTGGATTGATTTTACATCAGATGATGGAGAAATTATTAAAAATGTAATTAATTCTTTAGAAGATGGAGATATAGATTTAAGAGATGCACTAGGAGTTGGCGTGATTAGAGATAGATTTGCAAATTATTTTTTTCCTGGAACTACAACTCTACAAAGTAGTGCAAAGTATTTCTTTTTGGTCCCATATGTATTTCAAAAGCTTGAAAAAAAGAAGTTTAAACATATACGTGAGTACAAAAATGAATTGAAAACATTGGAAAAAGAACAATGTAATAAATTGCTAGAAAATAGAGAAATAAATAAGAATGGTAATTACAACAGAACGATTATAGGAAGTAGGGCTATAAAAAATAAGAATAATGAAAGATGGATTAATAATACTCCTTCAAATATTTATTGGGGAGGACTTAAAGCATTTGGAATTTTAAAAAAGGATGACCTTTCAATTAATGAATATTTGACCCTTATTATGAAAAAATGGAATGATGAGGAAACTATAAAAAATGTTATAAACAAAAAAGAAGAAGGTATTTGTGATGATGATAATGCAGATTTAATAGATAAAACGAGTTTATGGGATATGTTACCAGAAAGCATAAATGATTCTATAGATGGACGAGAAGATATGGAGGTTAATAACAAATTATCTTTAGACTTGACATATGAAGAAGCGTATTTTTTAAAAAATAAAATTATAGAAAGTAAGCCAGATTCATTGCTTGCGTGGATGCTTCTAAATAAAGAAAATGTAGAGATTTTAAATTCAACAGAAGGAATTAAAACATTAAGCTTTGATGACTTGATAAACGAAAAAATTTATATTTTTTTACCAGAAAGGCTAAAAGAACTATGTTTGTTAGCAAAAAAATTTTCAGATTTCTTTTATATAATAGAAATTAGGTATAATATGATTTATTCAGAATTTGAAAATAATGAAACAGTACAAAAGTGGAATAGTGTAAAAAAAGATGCAAAAAAATATGCTTTAACTGTAGACATTGACAAAATCTTTAAAGCACTGGAACTTGAAAATACTAGATTAAAAGATTTCTTGAATAAGTGCAAAAAAATAATAGAAAATATGAATGAAGAAGAACTCGATAATCAAAATGAACTAAAAGATTTGGATACTTGTATAATAAACAGAGAAAAAGATAATAAAACTATTTCACATGCTAAATTATCTAAAACTGTAAAAGGAGCAAAGTGGATAGGCCTTGACAAACTTACATATCGTATGAATTCAGGAAAAAACATTGTACATGATATTTTGAAAGGATTGGAAAATAGTAATGAATGATAATATATTAGAACCAATGGAAAACAGATTAGACTTTTTTGAAATAATGCAACCAGAAAAGGGATATTTTATTGATAAAATAATAGTGACAACATACTCTTTAGATATGGACGTGTTGATTGGGCTTTTAATACTATTAGGCGCTAGTTCTGAGTATATAAAAGGTAAAAGCAGAGTGGAATTATTATATATTTTAAGAAATATGAAAGACAAAGTATTATTGTTTTGCCAAGCTGGAAAAATAATCAATCCTTCAAAATTAGAAGAAAAAACTTTTTTCTCTTTTTTGGAGAATGTTATTAACCCAGTAAAACCAAATAGAAGAAAATCGTTTCATCCAAAAACATATTTAATTAGATATAAAGAAGCAGGCAAAAAAATTTATAAATACAAATTTATTGTAATGAGTAAGAATTTAACATTTAGCAGAAACTGGGATATAAGTATAGGATTAAATGGAAGATTAGAGTCTACACATCAAGAAAATAGTGAACCAATTTATGAATTTTATAAATACTTATTTAATAATTTAGAAAATTATTTTAATGAGAAAAACTTAAAAGATTTTGAAGAAATGATAACAGAAATAAAAAAAGTTAACTTTAAATCAGAAAATTTAGATATATTTAATAATATTGAATTTATTCCAATGGGAATAGAAAAGAAGTACACTAAATTAATTCAAGGAGAAATTTTAGATAAAAAATACAAAAGAGCTTTTATCATTTCCCCATTTTTAAGCAGTAATATAGTAGAAAAAATATATAAAAATGGCAATGATGAATCTGAAAGAATATTAGTAACACGAGAAGATAGCTTAAATAAACTTGTAAAAATTAAAGAAAATATAAGTGGCTTAAAAATTTATAAAATTAAAGATGAAATAATTACTGGAGAGCAAGACATACAAAACAATAATGTAGAAGTGGATATACACGCAAAGATGTATTTATTTGAACTTGAAAATGGTATTACAGAAGTATTTTTAGGTTCTGCAAACGAAAGTTCGAATGCATTTTTAGAAAATGGAAATATTGAATTTATGGTTAAATTAACGACAAAGAGAAGTCTTATTGATAATTTGAAACAGGATTTATTATATGACCAGAATGGAGAAAAATACTTTGAATTAGTGCAAATTGAAGGAATGGAAGAAAAAAATCTAGAAGAAGAAAATTATGAAGAAATAATAAATAGTATTATTTCGTTAAATATAATTTCAGAAGTAATAAAATATTCAGAAGATAATTATAAAATTTGCTTAAAAATTAAAGAAAATTTAATGGATTTAGATAAGTATGATATAAAAATATATCCATTGACCAAAAAAGAGGAAGCACACCAACTTTTAAATAAAATAGAATTTAATGGATTGTCATTAAGAGAACTAACTCAGTTTTTTGTCGTGAGGATTAATGAACAGAAAGAGATAATAATAAAAATACCATTAGACATAAATATATTGGTAGAAAGAGAGAAACAACTTAGCAATAATCTAGTAGAAACAGAGGAAGAGTTTATTGAGTATATTTCTTATTTGTTAGGTGACACAAGTTCAATTTATATGATGAGAAATATTTTAAAAAATTCAAATAGTAACAAAGAAGGACGAGGATTTCTAAATATAGATGGATTATATGAGAAGACTTTAAAAGTACTATCTAAGGAGCCAGAAAAGATAAAAGAATTAAATGATTTTATAGAAAGTATAAAAAACAGTAACAATGAAGATATAAAAGATATGGCTAGATTTTTTGAAGTTATTCTAAATGGATATGCATTCTAAGGTTAGAAATATAAAATGGAGGTTAAAATGGGCATTAAAAAGTTTCAAGAAAATACAGTTAAGGCAGTTATAAATTCTTTTAAGAATCATAATAGAGTATTAGTAGCAGACGAAGTAGGATTAGGTAAAACAATTATTGCAAGAGAAGTTATAAATATGTTGTGCAATGAGCATCCTGAAAAAGTTTATAGGACTATTTATTTATGTTCTAATCAAAATATTATTAAACAAAACATAGAAAAACTGAATATAGAGAATAGTGTTTTTAGTGAAAGACTATCTATGCAAAGTATAAATTTATATAACAAAGAGATTGTAGAGAACAACAAAAGACAAGTTTTGCCCATAACAATTGGAACTTCTATTATTACTAATGGAACAGGAACTAGAAGCGAAAGAGTATTCATGTATTTAGTTTTATCTGAACTAGAAATATTTAATAATTATAGAGATGAATTAAAAGAAATTATAGGAAATAAAAGGGACAAAGAAATATTAGATGGAAACAAAAATAGATTCGATATAGAGATTGAATATATAAAAGATTCAGTTAAAAATTTAGTAGAGATTGAGTCTTTTAAAACCTCTTTTTTAACAATGCTTGACGAAGAGTTGAAGACAAAAAAATTGGGAAATATTTTGTTAGAGAAATGTAAAGAAATTAGACAAAGCAAAAATAGAAATACAAAATTCGAAGTAGGAAAAAGTAAGATATTAAGTATTTCTAATAATGAAGTTGTTAAAAAAATGAGAAGGACTTTTGTTGAAGTTACACTAGCTAATCTTAAACCAGATTTAATTATAATGGATGAATTTCAGAATTTTAGAAAAGAAATTTTACAAGCTGATGAAGAGAGTTCTACTGGTATGATTGTTAAAGAATTTTTAAAAAATGGTAAAAACAAAATCTTATTACTTTCTGCAACTCCATATAAGTTGTACAATACTTTAGCAGAAATAGAGGCGAATAACAACAAAGATGAAGCCTTTAACAGCTTTTTTGAAGTAGTAAATTTCTTACTAGATGATATGCAAGAAAAAGAAAACTTTAAGTTGTTGTGGAAGAAATATTCGAATTTATTGATAAGTATAAAAGAAAATTCAAAATCAGAAGAAGAATTGATACAAGCTAAAGAAAAAGTAGAAAAAGTACTTAATAAAGTTATGTTCAGAACTGAGAAAACAAATAAAATGCAAGCTCCAGATGATAGCATAATAAAAGTACATACAAATGATGTGAAAAGTTATGTTCAAATTGATAATGCTTTAAAGAATCTCGATGGCTTTAATATTAATATGCCTATTGAGTATGTTAAGTCATGCCCATACCCATTGTCTTTTATACAAGACTATAATATAAAAAGAGAGTTAGAGAGATACTTTAAGAAAGAAGAAAAAATAGACAAGCTTAAAGAATTGAATAGAGATTTACTGTGGATTAATAGAGAAGATATTGAAAGGTATAAAGAAATAAAGAATGTAAATTCTAGATTTGTTAGACTAAAGAATAAGATATTTGATAAGAACTGCGATATTGAAAAATTGTTATGGCTTCCACCAACTAAACCTTATTATGAAACTAAGGACGAAAAGCGAACAAATGTATACAAGCATGCAAATGGTGCAAGTAAAATGTTAATTTTTTCTAATTGGGCAATTGTACCAAGGATGATATCGACATTAATATCATATGAAGATGAAAGAAGAAGAATACAAAATTTAGAGAATGATAGTGTGAAATACTCGTATTCAAATTTAGATGAGAAATTTAAAAATAAATGGATGACTTTTAATGTGGATAAAACTAAAGCAAATTCAATGAGATTAATGGCTTTAATGTATCCATCTGAAAAATTGGCAAGATTATATGAACCAAGAGAATTTTTAAATGAGAATATAAATTCAGTTCCAGATATAGAAAGAATAGAAGAAGAGGTCGCTAAGAAGATAAAAACTGAACTAAAGAGGATCTTAAAAGGAAAAGGTGTAATTATACAGGAAGCGGGAAATGAAGATAAAAAGTGGTACTATATGGCACCTATTATACTTGATGCACAGCTAAGTTTTGATTGGTTAAATGATGCTAAAAGAGCACTTAAGAAAAATAAGGATGATGATGATACTAACCTAGATATACATATAGAAAGATTAAGAAATATGATTACTGAATTTAATGATAATAAATTAGTGCTTGGCAAGATTCCAAAAGATTTATACATTGTTCTTGCAAAACTTGCTATTGCATCTCCATCAATTTGTGGATTTAGAAGTGTTTTAAATGCTATTTTACCACAAAGCAAAGAGAAAAATGATGAAAATGGGAACAAACTGGGAATTGATGCAAAAGAAGCGGATGAAAAACAAGAAATTTGTGAAAAAATTAAAATTGCTAAGATAGCTGGAATAAAATTTGCAAAACTAATATTTAATTTGTTTAATTCAACAGAAGCCATGACAATTATTTATGCAAATTATACTAATGGAGATTATTGGAGAAATGTTTTACAATATTCTGAAGATGGAAATTTGCAAGCAGTTTTAGACGAATACATACATTTAATATCAGAGAATATTACGAATAACGAAAAAAAAGCGGAAAAAATAATGAATATAATTTCTGAGGCAATGAGCATAAGAACTACAAGGGAAATTGTAGATACTTTTAAAAACTTTGAAAGCAAAGTAAAAAATGAAAATAAAACAGAATTTAGAATGAAGTTGCATTTTGCAGTACGGTTTTTATCAAACAAAACAAGATAATAATAGAAAAAGTGTAAATCGTAAAGAAAGTATACGAACAGCATTTAATTCTCCATTTAGACCATTTGTACTATCTAGTACTTCAATTGGTCAAGAAGGTTTAGATTTCCATTATTATTGTAGGAAAATAGCTCATTGGAACTTACCACATAATCCAATAGACATAAAACAAAGAGAGGGAAGAATTAATAGGTATAAATGCCTAGCAGTTAGAAAATACTATGCTGAAAATGTTATACAAAAGTTCAAAAGCAATAATATTTGGAATGAAATTTTTGATAACGTTAAATCAGATGACAATAGCGGTCTTATACCATGTTGGTGCTTGCCAGATAATAAAGAATTGGAAATAGAAAGAAATTACTTTTTATATGAAAAAAGTGAAGATATTAGTAAATATAATAGAACAAATGAAATACTTAAATTATATAAAATCACTTTGGGGCAACCTAGACAGGAAGAATTGATAGATAATATAAAGTCTAAAATAGGTAATAATGATAATATTGATAAGTATCTGATTAATTTGAAACCAAAAGGAGAATGATTTTTATAAATTATATTTATTTTTTTTAATTTTTATGATAAACTAATGACAATAAAATAAATGAAAAATATAAGGAGAAAATAATATGAGAGATATGTATATTTCAGAAGACATAATTAACGTTGGGGCAAATGATAATGACTTAAAATTGTTTGAGAGTCAATATGTTTTACAAAATGGAATGAGCTATAATTCGTATGTAATAAAAGATAAAAAAAGTGCAATACTTGATACTATTGATGAAGGAGTAACAGATATTTGGCTAGAAAAGTTAGAGAAAATATTTGATGGGAAAGAGCCTGATTATCTTGTGGTATCACATATGGAACCAGATCATGCATACAATATAGGCTTACTTGCACAGAAATATCCAAAAATGAAAATAGTCGGAAATACATTCACATTTAATATATTATCAAATTTTTTTGATATAGATATATCTGAAAGAAAAGTAGTTGTAAAAGAAGGAGATGTGCTTGACCTAGGTAAACACAAACTACAATTTATTATGGCTCCTATGGTTCATTGGCCTGAAGTAATGGTAACATATGAGCAAACAGAAAAAATATTATTTACTGCAGATGCTTTTGGCAAATTTGGATCATTAGATATAGATGATGAGTGGTTGCCAGAAGCTAGAAGATATTATATAGGTATAGTTGGCAAATATGGAATGCAGGTACAAGCTTTATTAAATAAAGCACAAAGTCTTGATATAAAAATGATTTGTCCATTGCATGGCCCAATATTAAAGGAAAATCTCGGCTACTATATAGATAAATATAAAACTTGGAGTAGCTATAAACCAGAGGAAGATGGGATATTTATAGCATGTAGTTCAATTTATGGAAATACTTTAGATGCAGCCAATATTTTAGCAGAATTACTAAAACAAAATGGAATAAAAGAAGTTTTGGTTTCAGACATTACAAGGTGTGATTGGGCAGAAGCAGTAGCAAATGCTTTCAAATATTCTAAATTAGTTGTTGCAGCATCTAGTTATAATGCAGGTCTATTTCCTCCAATGGAACATTTTTTGAGACGATTAAAAGAAAGAAATTATCAAAACAGAACAGTTGGTGTAATAGAAAATGGCTCATGGGCACCATCAGCAGGAAAATGCATGACAAATCTTCTAGGAGAAATGAAAGATATAAAGATTGTTGAACCTGTGGTAACAATTAAATCTAGAATGAAAGAAGAAAATATGGAACAAATGAGAGAACTTGTGAAGGCTTTAGTGTAGATTTTTTTGCTACAATTCATAGATAATAAATTTATATTGAACTTATAGTCTCGAAAACAATTAAAAATCATGATAATATGGAATGCGATTTTTTAATTGCTTTCGAGACTCTTAGTCATTTAGATTTATAGAGCCATAATCCAAACAGAAACAGAACCACCGTTTACACTAAAGTTGCCGTTGCCATTCTCATCAATTGCAACCTTATCTTTTATATTTCCAGTGCAATCATAAAATAAATTTCCTGCAAATTTTGTACCAACATTCATGACTTTATTGCCACCAGGGCCATCACTTAGTAATACTGCTAAGCCAGAATTTTTGTGTTCCTCATCACCATCTAGTGTCCAGCCAATTATATTAAAGTCATCAAAATAATCTTTTAGACTTCCATATGCATATTTTTTTCTAATATATAATGCTAAATTCAAAAATTCTGATTTATTAGAAATGTTATCATGTGAAATACCATAGTAATCTCCATAGAAGATACAAGGAGTACCTTGATTTCTAAGTAATATGATAGAGTAGGCGAGAGGTTTAAACCAATCGGGTATCCATGATTGTAAAGACTGACCTGGTTGTGTATCATGATTATCTACAAATGTAATTGCTTTATCTGGAGCAAATTGTACAAGTGTACCATTTAATATATTTCTCATATCATAATTTCCACTACTATTTGCAGCGTCATAAAAATTGTAGTGTAATGGAACATCGAATAAGTTCATTTTATAATTTACTTCATTTAAATAATTTCTTAAAACATTTATATCTCTTGACCAGTATTCTCCTACAGCAAACAAATCTCTTTTGGCATATTTTCTTAACTCTTCAAGCCAATGTTTATAAAAATCTGCACGAATATGTTTAACTGCATCTAAGCGAAAACCGTCTACTTTAGTAAAGTCTAAATACCATTTTCCCCAATTAGTAAGTTCATCGACAACATCCAGGTTATTTAAGTCAATGTCAGCACCCATTAAATAATCATAATTCCCATTTTCAGTATCCACTTGTTTGTCCCAGTGCTTTCCATAGAATTTATATACAGATTTCTTATCGTTTTTTTCATCCCAATCGACTCCATGAAAATGAGTCCAATCCCATTTGAAGGAAGAATATTTATCACCTCTACCAGGGAAAGTATATTTTGTCCATGCAGAGATTAACTTGGCTGGACTTATTGTATTGTTTCTATTTGTTGGATCCTCTTCAACAGCAATAACTTGTTCTAATTCATCTGCGCCAAATTTATGATTTAATACAGTGTCAGCGTACACCTTTATATTATTTTTATGTAAAGCTTCAATGGCTGTAAGATACTCATCTTTTGTACCATACTTAGTTGGAATACTTCCTTTTTGGTCAAACTCGCCTAAATCATATAAATCATATACAGCATAACCAACACCATTTATTCCTTCAGAAGATTTATAAGCAGGTGGAAGCCACAAAGCTGTTATTCCTAGTTCGCCTAATTTTTGTGCTTCTTGAGATACATTTTTCCATAGACTAGAGTCGTTGGGTAAGTACCATTCAAAAAATTGCATTATTGTTTCATTATTCATTTTTTACAAAATCCTTTCATTAGAATAAAATTTGATTTTTTTTGAATTTTTTATTTGTTAAAAGTGATTATAACATACTATAAAAAATGAGGTCAATGCCTAAAAGATACATTTCTCAATATTTAGTTATTCTTCTGGTAGTATTTTTGGCAGGCAATGTATTTTTATAAAATAGTGATCATGAATAGTATATTCAGTAAAAAAACTAAAGAAGAAAACACTAAATATGATACAATGTCAAGTTTATCACATACAAAGTGGAAGCGCAAAGATGGGCAAAGAAGATAAGATACGAAGTCTAGTAAAATGTGCTTAAATGACATATGGAAATAATTACCATTTGTTGAACTATGGTTTATTTGTGATGCTCAAAAATATCTTTTAATAAGATTATTAAAAAAAATAACATAATTAATTTCTTAAAATATGTAATTATGTTAATAAATATAAGCGAAAAAATAACATAATTAATTTCGCAATTTATTTTGTATAGATAAAACTTGTATTTTTCTCGAAATAATGGTAAACTTACATTGTAAATAATATTAAGTGTTATTTGATTTATAAGGAGAATATATGGACGAAAAATATAATAGTGATATTTTAGAAAAGTGCCTTCCAAAATATTTGGAAGAAGATTTAAAAAGATTAAAAGAAGGAATAAAGAACAAAGTAAGCTATTTAGACTGCCTAATTAATGAATTACAAGGTTCGGTAAATAGTGCATTTGTAGATGGAGATATAACAGAAGAACAATGCGATTATTTTTACAGAAAATATATTTATGGTGGATTAATTTATTAGGAAAAACTCATCTTAATAAGTATATTTTAAACAAAACCTAATAGATGGGAGAGAAAATTATTATGATAGATTTTACAAACTGCGAAATTAATAAGTTTAAGTATTATGGAGGAAAAAATGGAGGAAAAATCTGTATTAAATATAATGATGAAGATTATATGTTAAAATTCCCAGGTATCAATGAAGGAATTTTTGAACATGGATATTCAAATAATTGTATATCAGAGCATGTGGCATGTAATATTATAAAAACATTAGGGCTTAAAGTACAAGAAACTATATTAGGTGTATATAGTTTAAATGGCACAGAAAAAGTTGTTGTGGCTTGTAAGGATTTTACATCTGATGGAACTGTATTGAAACAATTTGCTGAATTAAAAAATAGTCAAATAGAAACATCTAAAAATGGTTATGGAACAGAGTTAGAGGAAGTTATAGAAACCATAGAAGAGCAACAAATATATGATACAATAGATGGACTAAAAAAGGAAAATCCAAGTTTAAGAGTATATCTAGGTGCATCAAAGAACAAAGAAAAGTTCTATGAAAAATTTGGATTTGTTAATAGAATAGAAGCGGATTTAGGCGATGGAATGATTTTGAGAGATAGAAAAATAAGAAAAGAGGAGTTATAATTGTGAAAGATAAAAGAAAAATTGCAGAAACAACAGATGAAGAATTAGTAGAACTTTTTGAACAAGCTAGTGCTACTCAAGAAAAACTACAATACTTTTCAAGAATACAAGACTATACTTTGCAAATGAAATTATTAGAGAGTATTCCAAGTAATGAAAAGTACAAATTTATAGGAAAAATAAAATCAACACAAGGAATAGCAATGGCATTAAATGGTTTAGAGAATGAAAAAACTAAAAGTAAAACTTTTAATTTTGTTGCAAAACAATTTAAAGGAAATAATGAAGGACTATTAAGAATATTAACTCAAATTGATTTTGACGTAACTATTCCACCAAATATGCTAACATTCAAATTGAATAATATTAATGCTTTAAACTTAGATTTTTTAATAAATATACAGCAACATGCAAATAATTATTCTAAAATGAGATTTAAGATAAATGAACATGAAAGTGATTCTACAAATATAGAATATTCATTTAGTGAGATTTCTGCAATAATAGCAAAAATTGAAGAACTAACAGCAGATATACCAAGTGATATGGACGAAGCTAACAAGTTTTATAAAATATATTCAAGAATTACTGGAATGATGACATATGACAATGATTGTATAGAACAAGTATCTGAAGCACAGGAACATTTTTTAAAAAATCTTTGGAATGAGGATGCTTTTGATCAGTTTAGAGCAGAAAAGAAGAAGATAAGAAAAAATCCTGCTGGACTATATGGAGGTTTAATAGAGGGCAAAGCAATTTGTGCAGGATATGCACTAATACTTCACGAGGCTTTAAAATATGTTGGAATTAAATCACAATATGTGGTAGGATTTATACCAAGAGATGATGGCCATGCTTGGAATCAAGTTCAGATAGATGGAAAATGGTATAATGCAGACCCGACATGGGATTCAAGTACAATCCAGTTATATGGAAAGTATGAGTATATGTTGCTGAATGATGAAGAATTCAACAAAACGCATGGAAAGTTTTCACTTGAAAGGACAAAAACTGAACATAAGTGTAAAAGTAAATTTGATTATAGTAAAATCCAAGGACTTTCGCTTAATCAAATTAGAACAGCAGAAAGGAGTGAATATAGTCTATGAGTGAAAAAATAAAGGATAGAAATTTATCTAGAATAATAAAATTAAAAATGTGTACAAGTGATATAAATGATATAGAAGAAGTAGAAGACATATCTATTCAAGATATAAATTTAATGCAGAATAGGTTAAATATAGACTTGACAGAAATTGTGAAACTAAAAAAATTAAGAAATTTATCTTTAAAATTTTTTGAAATAACAGACGAAGTCATAGAAACAATAAATCAATTAGAACATATAAAAAGACTGGAATTTTCTATGTGCATATTTAAAAATAAAATTGAACTATCAGAAAAAGTACAATCAGTAATTATATATAATTGTCAAGATTTTAATATAAATATGTTAAACAAAAATGCGAGCTTAGAAGAATTACAAATAATTCATTCTGGAATTGTAGATATTAGTAATATTAAGAAATTTAAGAAAGTGAAATACTTAAAAATTGCACATTGTAATGTTATTAGTATACCAAGTATTACTGCATTAGAGAATTTGGAACAATTATATTTAAACCATTTAGAAATACCTTATGATATAGATATATCTAAAATGCCAAATTTAAAATTTATATCGCTAAGTGGCTCCAATGTGCCAAATAAGGAAAAATATATTGAAAAACTACATAAACAAAACGAAAAGGTAACAATTGAGTTTAAAGAAGACGATTTACCAATAGTGTAGGAGGGATTATGAATAGTTATAAGATATTTAAAATACATAACGATGAATACGAGTATAAATATAATTTGCAAGTGAATAATATATATAATGCAAAGATTCAGGAAGAACAAGAGAAAAAAATTGATACTTTACTAAATGGTATCCTAGAAAACAATAGTAATAACATAAATAAAAGACGAACTTAATTAAGTTCGCTTTTTTGAATTTTACTTTTACTTCTATTTCTACTTTTACTTTTAAATATAGAAATAAATTCATTAAATAGTAGTATATAAATCATATACTATTTGTATACTTCTTGAGTATACGTCAGTTATTACTAAACTAGTAAAATATCAATGCTTTCCAGGTACCTACATTGCTCTAGAACCATATTTGTTTTGATTTCAATATTCTTTTTTTGTAGTTAACTTTAGTTGTAATTTAAAAGAATTTAATGATAATGTTATAAAAAATTTTTTATAACATAAGAATAATGAAATAAAACGATGGTCGTTCCCCTTACTGACGAAAGTATTTTAAAGTTTTGTGTAATAACTATTTTTAAACTATTTATATTATAGCATTTTATAAGGATTATGTCAATTTTGATAGTATCTTGTATTTTTACCTAAAATATGGTATAAATAATATGTTAGAATTATTTAATATTGAATAGTTTTATTTAGCATTATCTAGTTTAAAAAATAAAGTTTGTGATCCAATTCGCGTAAAATTCGTGCATAGAATTATTTTAACGTATATATAAGAAAAATATCTAAAATAGCGAACAAATTTGATATAATACTAACATAAAAAGTAGGTGATTAATTTGAACAATGATTTAACTAATTCACAAAACAATATAATAATATATACAACAGACGATGGACAAGTTAGAATAGAAGTTAGACTAGAAGATGAAAATGTATGGCTAACTCAAAATGCAATGGCAGAATTATTTAATACGACAAGAAATAATATAACTATGCATATAAAGAATATATTTGCAGAAGGAGAATTAGAGGAAAAAGCAGTTAGTAAGGAATCCTTACTAACTGCAAAAGATGGAAAAAATTATAATACAAAATTCTATAATCTTGACGTAATCATTTCAGTGGGATATCGTGTAAAATCAATTCGAGGTACTCAATTTAGAATTTGGGCAAATAAATTGATAAAAGAGTATTTGATAAAAGGGTATAACTTAGATAGTGATAGAATGAAGAATAATGGTGGTGGAGTATATTTCGAAGAATTATTAGAAAAGATAAGAGATATACGTTCATCAGAGAAAGTATTTTGGAGAAAAATATTAGACATTTATGCTACAAGCATTGATTATGATGCAAATAATGAATTAACCAAACAGTTTTTTAAAACAGTACAAAACAAAATGCATTATGCAGTACATGGAAATACAGCAGCAGAAGTTATATATAATAGAGTAGATAGCAATAAAGAAAATATTGGATTAACTAATTTTAAGGGAGATATGCCTACTAAAGCCGAAACAGAAGTTGCAAAAAAATATTTGACAGAAAAAGAATTACAAATATTAAATAGAATGGTGTCAGCATATTTAGATGTAGCTGAAATTAATGCTTTAAGTATGCATGCAATGACAATGAAAGATTGGACAAATGAGTTAGATAGTTTCCTAAAAATGACGAGAAAAGATATATTAAGTGGTAAGGGAACAGTATCACATAAAAAAGCATTAGAAAAAGCTCATAAAGAATATGACAAATATATGCAAACGCATTTAACAAAAGCAGAAAAGGATTATTTAAGAATACTAGGAGAAGATATGAAAAGATTAAAGTAAAGTTTGTGACCCAATTCGTGTAAATTCACATTATGTTACTAAAAATGACCAATTTTTATAATAAAAAAAACTCATTTTACACGAATTTTTTTAAAAATTACACGAATTTTGTGGTTGATAGTAATCATATTAAAAAGGTCACAAGGAGGCAATATGTTCAAATTAGTATCAGATTACAAGCCAACAGGAGACCAACCAAAAGCAATAGAATACCTATCAAAAGGAATAGAAGAAGGCAAGAAATTCCAGACACTTCTAGGAGTTACAGGCTCTCGGGAAAACTTTTACAATGGCAAATATTATACAAAAAGTACAGAAACCAACACTTGTTTTAGCACATAATAAAACACTTGCAGGGCAACTTTATAGCGAATTCAAAGAGTTTTTCCCTCGGGAATAATGTAGAATACTTTGTGTCATACTACGACTATTACCAGCCAGAGGCATATATTGCATCTTCTGACACATACATAGAAAAGGATTCTTCTATTAATGATGAAATAGATAAACTTCGTCATTCTGCTACAGCAGCATTGTTTGAAACAAGAGATGTAATTATTGTTGCATCTGTTTCGTGTATCTATGGATTGGGTGACCCAATTGATTATGAGCATATGATAGTTTCGCTAAGGCCAGGTATGCAAAAAGAAAGAAATGACATAATGAAAAAATTAGTAGCGATGCAATATAGTAGAAATGAATTAGATTTTAAAAGAGGTACATTTAGAGCTAAAGGAGATATTTTAGAGATATATCCATCGGATGAAAGTGAAAGTGCCATTAGAGTAGAATTCTGGGGAGATGAAATTGAAAAAATTTCTGAAATAAATCCATTAACTGGCAAGGTAATTGCAGTAAGAAATCACGTTATGATATTTCCTAATTCACATTATGTTACAACTTCTGATAAAATGGAAAGAGCTATTACAACAATAGAAGAAGAATTACAGGAAAGAATAAAGTACTTCAAGGATAATGGAAAATTAATTGAAGCACAAAGAATTGAGGAAAGAACAAATTTTGATATAGAAATGATGAAAGAAACAGGTTTCTGTCAAGGTATAGAAAATTACTCAAGGCACATTAGTGGAAGAGCACCTGGCAGTGCACCATTTACTTTATTTGATTATTTTCCAAAAGACTTTTTACTATTAATAGATGAGTCCCATGCAACTATTCCACAAGTTAGGGCAATGTATAATGGGGATAGAGCAAGAAAAGAGTCTTTGGTTAAATATGGTTTTAGATTACCATCTGCTTTTGACAATAGACCTTTAAAATTCAACGAGTTTGAAGAAAGAATAAATCAAGTTATTTTTGTTAGTGCTACTCCAGCTGAATACGAAAAGGAGCATTCAAAAGAAAATGTTGTAGAGCAAATTATACGTCCAACTGGATTATTAGATCCTAAGATAGAAGTAAAACCTGTGGAAAACCAAATAGATGATTTGATTGAGCAAATAAGAGAAAGAACAGCTAAAAATGAAAGAGTTTTAGTTACTACTTTAACTAAGAAGATGGCAGAAGATTTGACTGCATATCTTGCTGGTATTGACATTAAAGTAAGATATATGCATTCTGATATAAAAGCATTGGAAAGAATGGAAATAATTCGTTCTCTAAGACTTGGAGAATTTGATGTGTTAGTCGGAATAAACCTTTTAAGGGAAGGTTTGGATATTCCAGAAGTTTCTTTAGTCGCAATACTTGATGCAGATAAAGAAGGATTCCTTCGTTCAGAACGTTCATTAATACAAACAATTGGACGTGCTGCTAGAAATACAGATGGAAAAGTTATAATGTATGCAGATGAGTTAACAGATTCAATGGAAAAAGCAATATCTGAAACAAATAGAAGAAGAAAAATACAAGAGGAATACAATAAAGAACATGGAATTACTCCAAAAACAATACAAAAATCTGTTAGAGACAGCATTAGAGCAAGTATAATAGAAGAGGCTGAAACTAAATACAACATTGGCAAAGATGAGAGTGTTCAAGATGTTATAAATAAACTAACTGATGAAATGCTTAAATGTGCTGCCAATATGGAATTTGAAAGAGCAGCAGAATTGAGAGACCAAATTAAGGAATTGGAAAACAGTATGTAATATTATCATAAATATTGCGAATAATCATTGAAAAATTGCACAAAATATAGTAAAATATATAAAGATAGTATTAAAGGAGGAGATACCAATGGGAATACTTGATATTAATGATAACTTTACTAACAAAATAAATTTTGATGAGATTACACCAGAAAATTGCGACCAATACATTAATGGCGTAAAAGAACATGAACAACCATTAGTTGCATTTGCTAATGAAGG
>CALXWQ010000011.1 GCA_944392435.1 uncultured Clostridia bacterium | reverse complement strand
TGGCAAAAACAACAATGGGAAGTGCATATTCAGTAGATAGGAGAAACGAAAGTACAGCTTGTGCAATTGGAAACAGAGCCTAATTGCACAAATAATATACAAAACAAAGTATGACGGATAGAAACAAAAAAGAGTTATATAAAAATATAATAAGCATATACATACAATAAGAGAGGTATGTATATGCTTGTTTTAGGTAGAAAAAGAATAATAACTATGTTGTGCATGATATTTGTTGCATTATATGCATTTTCCTTTAAAATTGCAAATAATACAGAAAATTCACTAAGCACAGAAAAAACAGTGGAGACAGTTTCTACACCTGTCACAAATAAAGTAATAATAGTAGATGCTGGACATGGAACACCAGATGAAGGGGCAGAAAGTAGTAATGGGGTGACAGAAGCACAAATTAATCTTGAAATAGCACTAAAATTACAAAATTTGTTAGAACAAAGTGGCTCTACTGTAATATTAACACGTTCTGATGAAAATGAGATTTATGATGCAGGAAGTGATACAATAAGAGAGAAGAAAGTATCAGACATGAAAAATAGAGTAAAGATTGGAAATGAATCAAGTGCAGATATATTTGTATCAATACATTTGAATAAGATAGAGCAAGCACAGTATGATGGTTGGCAAACTTTTTATAAAACGAACAATGAAGAGAGTAAAAGATTAGCAACAACTATACAAAATAACTTAAATGAAGCAATACAAAAAGAAAATAAAAGAACACCTGCACAATTGAATACAGTATATTTAATGAAACATGTAGAAATACCAATAACTATTGTAGAATGCGGTTTTTTATCAAATCCAGAGGAAGAAAGTATGTTACAAACAGATGAGTACCAAAACAAACTTGCTTGGGGAATATATAACGGAATAGCAGATTATTTTTATGGAAACTAATTGCTACATTATTTTTGATTTTGTGTAAAACAACGGCTAAACTATTTTTGATTTTGTGCAAAATAATGATAAAACTATTCTTGATTCTGTGTAAAATAACAGTTGAATTATTTTTGATTTTGTGATAATAGTATATAAGAATGGAGGAAATAAAAAATGGATTTAAGTTTGGATGTTGGAGATTACAAATTAAACATACGTGCTGCAGGAATGTTTGTGCATAACAATAAAATACTTGTACACAAAGATGATAGAAAAGATCATTGTTGTTTGCCAGGAGGAAGAATAGAGATTGGAGAGAACTCGGAAGAAACAATAAAAAGAGAAATTAAAGAAGAGCTAGGAAAAGAAATAGAAATAATTGATTATATAGCAACAATAGAAAATTTCTTTGAAATGGAAGGCAAAAAATATCATGAACTTTATTTTTTATATAAAGTAGAATTTCTAAATGTTGAAGACAAAAAGATTGATTATACAATGCATAATGTAGAGGGAAAGGATTATTTGAATTATGAGTGGATTGAATTAGATAGAATAAATAAATATAATCTTTTACCACAATGTCTAAAAGACATATTAAAAAATGAAAAATTTCCAGTTCATGTGATAAATGATGATTTAAAAAATGCAAAATAAAAAATGAATAAAAATTACACTTCTTGGAAAGAATATGTAAAAAAGCATATTGACAAGGAGTGTAATTTTTTTGAAAAGTTATCGAATGTTAAACACAAAAGGTGCTGTTTTAGATAAATGCCAATTAGAAAGTTACTTAGAAAAACTAGCATCGGACCATATTTTAAAAGAAAAATCAGATAAAAGTACGTACCCAATTCCTAGATTGCAAGAAAATTTTGAGGCAATAACAGAGACATATAATTTGTTAAATGAACATATCAAGCTTAAAATACCTATACATCCAGCAGGAGAATGGCTACTGGATAACTACTATGTTATAGATGAAACAGTAAAAAACATAGAAAAAAATTTATCATTGAAAAAGTATAAGAATTTTTTGGGTATTGCAAATGGAGGAAATTATGGATTTGCACGAATTTATGTGGTTGCAAATGAAATTGTTTCATATACAGATGGTAAAATAGATGGTAATTTGCTTACTGATTTACTAAGAAGCTATCAAGAAAAGAAAAAGCTTAGTATGGATGAAATATGGAACATTGGAATATTTCTTCAAATAGCCATAATAGAGAATATAAGGCAAATATGCGAAAGAATATATACAGCGCAATTACAAAAATACAGAGTAGAAAATATTATTGAAAGATTGATAGAGAACAAGTCGAAGGACGAATTGCAGTTTGGTAAACTAGGTGAGTACAAGGCAAAAGTAAAAGAATATGGAGAAATGAAATATCCATTTATAGAATATATGTCATATAAGCTAAGACAGTTTGGAAAAAGAGGGTATCCTTTTTTAAACATTTTAGAAGAACAAGTTAATAAAATGGGGATAAACATTTCTGAAGTTATAAAAAAAGAGCATTTTGATATAGCTGTAAAAAAGGTATCTATGGGCAATTCAATAACTAGCATAAAAAACATTCAAAGAATTAATATGATAGATATTTTTGAAAACATAAATCAAGTAGATGATATTTTAAAGCAGGATTCAGCAAATGTATATGACAAAATGGATTACAAAACTAAAATTTATTATAGAAATAAAATACAGGAAATTTCGAAAAAAACAAAGATTTCTGAAATATATATAGCTAAAAAATGTTTGGAATTATCTCAAGGGAAAGAAGGAAAAAAAGCACATATTGGATATTATTTGATTGATAATGGGTACTATGAATTATTAGGATTATTACAAAATAAAAAAGTAGAGGAAGTTTCTAATGACAAAAAGATGGGAGCATATATTACTTTAAAAATAGTTATATGTTTGTTTTTGTCAATTTTAGCTGGAGTCTATGTTCATGTGCAAACACAAAATATATGGCTTTCACTAATTACAATATTACTTATTTATTTACCAATTGAGATAGTACTTATGCAAATATTGCAGTATGTGCTTAGCAAAACGGTCAAACCTAAATTAATACCAAAACTTGACCTCCAAAATGGCATACCGGAAGAAGATAGCACATTTGTTGTAATACCAACAATAATATCAAAACCAGAAAAATTAGAAGAAATGATGAAAAAACTAGAAGTATATTATATAGCAAATAAAAGTGATAATTTATATTTTGCTCTTTTAGGTGATGTAACAGCAAGTAGCAAAGAAGAGGAAGAGTTTGATGATGAGATTGCAAAAAAAGGTACAAAGCTTGCAGAAAAGCTTAATAAAAAATATCCTGATAGCAAATTCCCTAAATTTCATTTTATATACAGAAAGAGAATATGGAATGATAAAGAGGAATGCTATTTGGGGTGGGAGAGAAAAAGAGGACTTTTAACTCAGTTTAATGAATTTATATTAAATGGAGACCACAAAGATGATTTTCGAGTAAATACTATGGATTTAAATAAAATGCCTCACATAAGATATGTAATAACACTTGATGCAGATACTGAGCTTGTGCTAAATACTGGGCTAGAACTTGTAGGAAGCATGGCACATATTTTAAACAAGCCAGAAATAAATAACGGAATTGTAACGAGTGGGCATGGTATAATGCAGCCACGAGTGGGAATTAGCTTAGAAGCGGCTCATAGAGATAAATTCACGCAAATATATTCTGGTTCACCTGGAACAGATTCATATACAAATGCAATTTCAGACGTATACCAAGACAATTTTGAAGAAGGAATTTATACTGGAAAAGGAATATATGATTTAGAAGTTTTTGAACGAGTTTTAAAAAATGAAATACCAGAAAATACTGTACTTAGCCATGATTTGTTAGAAGGTTCTTATTTAAGATGTGGTTTAGCATCTGATATTATGCTAATGGATGGATATCCAACATCATATTTAAGTTATAAAACAAGGCTTAGTAGATGGACAAGAGGGGATTGGCAAATTATCAGGTGGTTACAATCAAAAATAAAAGATAAAAATGGAGTAGAAAAGAAAAATCCTTTAAATTTAGTATCTAAATATAAAATCTTGAATAATTTAGTAAAAAGTTCTTTTGACATAATCGTACTTATATTCATAATATTTATTCTAATATTAAATTCACTTACAAACATTAAGATATGGCCATTAATGACAATAGCAATACTTTCAATAATTATTCCTTCTGTGATGGAGATAGTAAACAGAATAATATACAAGAAAGATGGGGAAACTTATCAAAGAACATTTAATAAAGGAATTACTGGAATTAAAGCAAGTATCATAAGGGGAATATTAGAAATAGGTCTATTACCAGACAAAGCATATACGATGTTTAGCTCAATTATTAAGACAATTTATAGAGTGTGTTTTAGTAAAAAACATTTACTTGAATGGACAACTGCTGAAGAGGCAGAAAGAAATTTAAAAGAGGACCTATTTTCGTACTACAAAAGTATGCTTGCAAACTTAGTAATTGGAGTCGTTTTATTAATATTTTCATTTAAAAATCCACTTGCTATAACTCTAAGTATTTTATTTATTGTTACGCCAGGAGTAATGAAAATAATTAGTACAAAACAAAAGAAAGTATTTCCAATAGAAATTTTGAATAATCAAGAAAAAGAATATATAAAAGAAATTGGTCAGAAAACATGGAGATATTTTAAAGAAAATATAAATGAAAAATCAAACTATTTACCGCCTGATAATTATCAAGAAGATAGAAAAGAACAAATAGTGTATAGGACTTCTCCAACTAACATAGGACTTGGACTTTTAGCAGTTGTAGCGAGCTATGATTTAGGTTTTGAAAATTTAAAAGATACTCTAAATTTACTATCTAAGATGATTGATACCATATCAAAACTCCAAAAATGGAATGGACATTTATACAACTGGTATGATATACAAACATTAAAACCACTTTTACCAAAGTATGTATCTACAGTAGATAGTGGGAATTTTGTAGGATATTTATATACTCTAAAGCAATTTTTAAAAGATGTGCAAAGTGGGGAAAGTACAGGAGAAGAATTAAAACAAACTGCAAATGAAAGAGAAACAGATAAAATAGAACTGATGCTACAGATAATTGACAACACGATTGAAAACACTGACTTTTCATATTTATATAGTGAAGAAAATAGAATTTTCTCAATAGGTTTTAATGTTGAAGATAACGCACTTACTTCTTCATACTATGACTTATTGGCATCTGAGGCAAGACAAGCAAGCTTAGTAGCAATTGCAAAAAAGGACGTTCCTGCTAAACATTGGTACAATTTGAGTAGAACTTTAACCATATTAAATAAATACAAAGGACTTATATCTTGGTCAGGAACTGCATTTGAGTATTTAATGCCAAATATAAATATACCACAATATCCTGGTAGTATTATAAACGAATCTAGCCAATTTGCTATAATGTCACAGCAAGAATATGCCAAAAAATTAGGAATACCATGGGGAATATCTGAGGCAGCTTTTAATTTAAGAGATTTAAACAACAATTACCAATACAAAGCTTTTGGAGTGCCATGGCTTGGCTTAAAAAGAGGATTGGCAGATGAAATGGTAGTGTCTTCATATGGTACAATCCTAGCAATAAATGATTATCCAATCGAGACAATTCAAAATCTTAAATTACTAGAAAAAGACGGAATGTATGATAAATACGGATTTTATGAATCAATTGACTATACACCAAGCAGATTAAAAAAAGGTGAAAAAAGTGCAGTAGTTAAAACATATATGGCACATCATCAAGGCTTAATCCTACTTTCAATAGATAATCTGTTTAATAAAAATATTCTTCAAAAAAGATTTATGCAAAATCCAGAGATGCAATCAGTAGAAATACTTTTGGAAGAAAAGATGCCAGCAAATGTAATAATAACTAAAGAGCAAAAAGAAAAAGTAGAAAAGGTTAAAAACGTGGATTATGAGACATATGCAGTAAGAGAATATAGCAAACCATATGATAAATTAAGTCATATAAATGTTATATCAAATGAAGATTACTCAGTAATAATCAACCAAAAGGGAGATGGATATAGCAAATACAAAAATATTGTAATAAATAGATTTAAACAAACAGATGATGTACAGCAAGGTATTTACTTCTTTTTCAAAAATATAAAAACAAAAAGAATTTGGAGTTCTGGCCAAAAAAATTATTTAGCAGAGGCTGACAAATTTTCAGCATATTTCTCTCCAGATATGAGTAAATTTGTAAGACAAGATGGCGGAATAGAGACAACTACAAAGATAGTAGTAATGCCAGATAGTCCTGTTGAAATAAGAAGAATAGAGCTTAAGAATTTAGGAAATTCAGAAGAGACAATAGAAGTAAACTCAGTGTTTGAGCCTATACTTTCATCATTAGAGCAAGATTATTCTCATAAGGCATTTAATAATTTGTTTTTGACCTTTGAATTTTTGGATGACACAAATACAATTCTAGTAAAAAGAAAAGCAAGAGACGAAAAGAAAAGTGATGTATATATGGCAGTGAATTTGTCCACTGAAGATGACACAATAGGAGAATTAGAATACGAAGTAGATAAAGAAAAATTTGTAGGAAGACAAAATGTTGAACTCCCTATAGCTGTAGAAAACTCAATACCACTTGGTAGAAAAGTTCAAATGACGACAGATCCAATAGTCGCAATGAGAAGAACTGTGAAAGTGGCTCCAGAGGAAAAAGTTGTGTTAAACTTGATTATTTCCGTATCAGAAGATAGAGAAGAAGCAATAAATTTAGTGAAAGATAATATGAATAATGAGAAAATAGAAAGAAACATGAATTTAGCAAGGGCTAAAGTAGAGGCAGAATCAATGTATTTAGGAATTAAAGCAAAGGATATTGAAAAATATCAAAATATGCTTAAATATTTGATTTATCAAAATCCTTTAAAGCTACTCATGTATAAATCAAAAATCCCAGAAGAAGCTCCTACGGCAGAATTGTGGAAATATGGTATATCTGGAGATTTGCCAATTTTGCTTGTAAAAGTAAAAGACAGTAGTGATATATATGTTGTGAAAGATGCATTAAAAGCATATGAATATTTTAGAGTAAAAAATATAAATATTGATTTAGTAATAATAGATGAAGAGAAGAAGACATATGAAAACTATGTTTATGAAGATATACAAAGTTCAATATTAGATAAGAATTTAAGTTATTTACAAAATATTAATGGAGGAATACATGTATTAAGTAATGTAGATAAACCATCTAAGAGAATTATAGAATACAGAGCAAATCTTTTGATAAATGCACATTTAGGAGGAATAGCAAGACAAATAAAGGATTTTGAAGAAGAATATATTGATAAAATAAAGGAAATAGGAGAAGAGAGCGATAGACAGCAAATCGGTGAAGAGGAATTCCAAAGGGATAATTTAGATGCAGATTCTCTTAAATACTATAACGAATATGGTGGATTCTCACAAGATGGAACAGAGTATTTAATACGAGTAAATAAAGATGAAAAACTTCCTACAGTATGGTCAAACATTATGGCAAATGAAAAGTTTGGAACAGTTGTAACAGAAGGATTAGGTGGATATACCTGGTATAAAAACAGCAGATTAAATAGATTAACAGCATGGAATAATAACCAAGTAACAGATGTACCATCAGAAATAATATACCTTGAAGATATGGAAAGCAAGAAGATGTGGACAGTTTCAGTAAACCCTTGCCCAGACAATAATGATTACTATGTAACTTATGGATTTGGATATAGCAAATACATGCACACAAGTAATGGTATTTATCAGGAATTAAATGTGTTTGTGCCAAAAGGGGATTCGACAAAAGGGGACGGACCTGTTTTGTTAAATCATACGTCAAAAGAGGGAAGACCTGTTTTGGGTGAATCTGACCAAGAGAGTGGCTCTGCTTTGGCTGACCAGAAGTACAATACAAAAGAAGAAAGTGTAAAGGTGCAAATACTACATCTAGAAAATAAACTTGCTAGAAAAAAAGAACTAAAACTAGTATATTATATAAAACCAGTATTAGATGAAGATGAAATTAAGTCAAATGGATATATAGAATTAGATTACAATGCAAATATGAATTTGATAACTCTTGAAAATAAAACAAAGGAACTTGCAAATAGGACAATTATGTATATAGCTTGTAGCGAAAAAATATTATCATATACAGGAAGTAAGAAGTCATTTATCGGAAAAGGAACTATAAAAAATCCGGAGGGAATAAGAAAATTAGAATTAGATAAAGAGAACTCTCTAGGAAAGGATGGAATAGTCGCAATTGAGCTTAAAATCGTTTTAGAGGCATTTGAGAGAAAAGATGTAGTAATTACACTAGGTGCTGATGAAAACATCTTAAATTTGAAAGATGTGGCATATAAATACAGTAATGTAAATAATGCGATAAGTGAACTTGAGAAAACAAAGAGATACTGGAAAGAGACACTTGGGAATATACAAGTAAATACTCCAGTAGAATCAATGAATATTATGCTAAATGGATGGCTTTTGTATCAAACTCTTTGCTCAAGAATGCTTGCGAGAAGCGGATACTATCAATCAGGTGGTGCATATGGATTTAGAGACCAACTTCAAGATTGCATTGGACTAAAATATATCTCTGCAGAATATTTGAAAAGGCAAATTATAAAACACAGTGAGCATCAATTTATAGAAGGAGATGTAGAACACTGGTGGCATGATGAAACATCAAGGGGAATACGTACCAGATTTTCTGATGATTTATTGTGGCTTCCATATATGGTTGCAGAATATATTAAATTCACAGGAGATACATCAATACTTGATATAGAAACAAGCTATGTAAAAGGACCGATTTTGGAAGATGGTGTTGATGAAAGATATGATCTGTATTTGCCAACTGAAGAAAAAGAGAGTATATATAAGCACTGCATAAGAGCAATAGAAAAATCATTAAACTTTGGAGAAAATGGACTTCCTAAAATAGGCTCAGGAGACTGGAATGATGGATTTAGTACAGTAGGAAATAAAGGAAAAGGAGAAAGTGTATGGCTTGGATTTTTCCAATATCTTGTGCTTGATAAGTTTTCGAGAATTTGTGATGAGTATAGTAAGAGGCATGAAAGTGAGGAAATAAAAGAAAATGATATCAAACTAGGAAATAATGAGCAGATAAAAGTAGACGAGATAAATACCAATGATAATGATAAAAATGCTGGTAATATAGAAGAAAAGAAAGAAGAAAACAGTGATGAGAACTTTGCTAAAGAGTCAGAAGCAGACTCATTAAATGAACAAGAAACAATAAATTCTGAAATTATGAGAGCTAAGAAATATAGAAAAATAATGGAAGATTTAAAAAGACACTTGAACACAAATGCATGGGATGGCAGATGGTATAAAAGAGCATTTATGGACGATGGAAATGTACTTGGCAGTATGCAAAACGAAGAATGTAGAATAGACAGTATTGCACAAAGTTGGGCAACAATTTCAGGAGCAGGAGATAATGACAAAAAATATATTTCAATACAAGCTCTAGAAAATCATTTAATTGACAAAGAGGCAGGAATAATTAAATTGCTAGACCCACCATTTGAAAAAAGCAAACTAGAGCCAGGATATATAAAAGCATATATACCAGGAACAAGAGAAAATGGAGGACAATACACACATGGAGCAATTTGGGCAATATGTGCAGAGGCAATGCTTGGGTTTGGAGATAAAGCAGTAGAATATTTTAGAATGATAAACCCAATAGAACATGCAAGAACTAAGGAAGAAGCCAAGAAATATAAAGTGGAACCATATGTTATAGCAGCAGATATATATGGAGGAAACTTAGCAGGACGTGGCGGATGGACTTGGTACACAGGCTCTAGCAGTTGGATGTATGAAGCAGGAATAAAATATATATTGGGATTAAATATAGAAGGAAATGTACTAAAGATTAAGCCAAACATTCCAGCAAATTGGAAGGAATATAGTATTAGATATAAATATGGAAATAGTATATATAATATAAAAGTAAAGAATGAAAATAGTGAAACGGAAAAAGGTGTATTTTTAGATGGAAAGAGATTAGAAAAGCCGGAAATAGTACTAAACGGAAATGGTGGAGTGTATGGCGTAGAAGTGAAAATTTGAAAAAAAACCAAAAAAGTGTTATAATATAAATACATTATTTCATAGTAAAGGGGTCAATTAACATGAAAAAAACATTCAAAAAGAAAATGCTGCGGACACTAGTCAATATTTTGAGCCTCTTGGCCATGGTATTGGGTACAATCCAAATTTTACAGGTAAGCAATAAGATTATTAGTACATCAGTGGATCTAATGGTTATTAGCAGTAATGTTAATTACTACAATGAGCACATGAACAAAAATAGCATAACTCATGAATTTTATGTAGCAAACGACAATCGACGTCAAGAGCTTTATAACAATGATGATGTAATTATAAGTACTTTTAGTAGTATTGAAAACAGTTTTGTTAAAGCAGGTATATTGATACTAGCAATTTTGATGTATCCTATGATGATTGTCGTTTGGGCAACAAAATTCAGAAGTTATTGCAGAAGAGTAAGAAGAAGAAATTTAGCCAAGCTGAGACACAAGAAAGTACTCGAAAACATGGATATTTCTAATCAGCACTGCTAATTAGAAAAGTGAGGATTAACTTCCTCACTTTTTATTATATTAGTAAATTAGGACTTACAGAAGATACAATACAAAATATGCAAGTGTATGTGCACGTCAGGCAAATTAAATTATCTCTTGCAAAGCTAATTTGTGTTCTCCATGCACATGAACAAAATATATATCTACCATGTGGAACTGCTCAGCATAGCAAATAAGTGAATTGATTTTTTTAAGCATATTATGCTGAACAGTAAAAAATTAATTGTGGAACTGTAAATAGAATTAAAGGTTACAATTCACGGTCTACATATTTTGCTGTATATTTATAAATTGCAATATGTAGGCTATGAATTGTAATCTTTAAAAGTAGTCAACATAACATAGATAAACCAACTTGACAAAAATAAAAAATAATATATAATTAAAGAAAAAATATTTAGAGTTATAAATGCAATATAAAAGGAAGGAAGTTGGAGTATTTTATGAATTCAGAAGCAAGAAGTTTTAGAGAATCTCAAAGATATCAGCTACAGCCTAATATGATACATGCATCAAGTAGAAATAAACAAATGCCTAGAGAAATTTATAGGGGACCAAAATTAACAAAGGAGAAAATAAAAAAGATAAAAAGTAGAAGAAGGCTAACTGTGTTAGGAATAGGAGCATTGCTATTATCATCAATGGTAGGAATGACAGGGCTAAAGGTGGTAGGAGCTCTAGAAGATAGACCTATAAAAAATACCATTACACAAATGCAAGAAAAAGGTATTGATATGAGCAAATTAGGACTTGCAGAAGATACAATACAAAATATGCAAGTGTATGATAGATATTTTGAAAGTCTTGATTTAGAAAACATTTATAATACAGATGATGAAATAATAAAGGTAATTGAAGGAATTAAAGAAGTTAGCGAAAATGTAATAAAAGATAAAATGGTAAAATTATCTGGTAAAGATAGAGATTCTATAAGCTTACGTGCTAGGAATGAAGAACTTGGTTCCTATGGAGCAGTAGAATTTGGTGAAATTTCAATAGACATAGGTACATCAAAAGAACGCAGATATATTGGAGTAAGTAACATTATAGGTATAGGACAAAAAGACCACATAGCAAGCGATATATCTGATTATATTCTTCAATTATCTGATTTTGATGGACTAATTGTTAGGCTAAAAGATGATAGAATTACTAAGGTTAACGCAATAAAAGAATTGAGAAATATGTATAAAGATACTTGTAAAATGGCTTCCAAGCAATTTACAATGGATGAAAAGGGAAATATTGAAACAAAAGAAATTAACCAACAAGCCAAAAATGAAAAAGAGTTAGGAGAGTAAAAAGTTTTTAAAATACTTGTATATTTGGATTATTTGTGATATAAATATAGAAAAGAAAAAAGAAGGGTGAATTTTTTGTGGAAGATAATAAACTTAAAGAAACAAAAAAAACAGTTCTAATAGTTGACGACGAAAAACCAATAATAGATGTTTTAATGTATAACATGGAAAGAGAACCATTTAATCTAATTGAAGCATATGATGGAAAAATGGCATTAGAAATGGCTTTTAAGTATAAGCCAGATATAATTCTTTTAGATGTAATGCTACCTAAAATTGACGGCTTAACAGTTTGTAAAAGAATAAAAAATGTTATGAACGTACCAATAATAATTATATCTGCAAAAGGAGAAGAGGTAGATAAAATTGTTGGCTTGGAAATTGGAGCAGATGATTATATTACAAAACCTTTCAGCGTAAGAGAAGTAGTCGCAAGAATTAAAGCAAATTTAAGAAAAGCAGAAGCAGATAATTCATTTAAAAACATAGAAGATATTAAACAAGAAAAAGTCGAAGAACATGATAAAATTATAACTATTGGAGAGCTAGTAATAAATGTAGATAAATTTGAAGTACAAGTTAGGAACAAACCTATTGAGTTAACTTTAAGAGAATTTGAAGTATTAAAATATCTTGCAAGCCAGCCTGGACAAGTAGTTACAAGAGAAACATTACTTGAAAAAGTATGGGGGTATGAATATTATGGCGATATTAGAACTGTAGATGTTACAATTAGAAGAATAAGAGAAAAAATAGAAGTAGATACATCAAGTCCTAAAATATTAATTACTAAAAGAGGAGTAGGTTACTATTTATCATCAAAGGAAAAATAATGATAAATTGCACATTAAGAAAAAATAATCAAGTTGGTGCAATATGCTTTATAAGTTAAAAATTAGCAATTAATATATTGCTAATTTTTTTCGTAACAATCATCCGCAAAATTCTAACAAATTTTGAGATGACCAATTTTAACCTTTAGCATTGTCATGAATATTTATGTAGAGGTTATTAAATAAAATTTTTGTTAGTGCGAAAATTCACTCAAATGGAGGTTAAAATGAAAAAAAATATAAATTTAAAAATAGTCATAATATTTTTTGTATTAGGTATAATTTTAATATTAGGTCTATGTGCAAGCTATATTTTTATGTTAAACCAAATAGAAAGTATTGGATCAGCACAAGAAAACATAGAATTAATTGCAAATGTAAAAGCACAGATATCACAAACAAAAACTATAGTAATAATCTCAGTTGTTGTGTATACAATAATTTCAATCCTTATAGGACATTTTGTACTAAAAGCATTAGTATCACCTATGAAAAGGCTTATTAAAAGTGCAGAAAAAATAGCAAATGGAGAAAAAAGTAAAACTGAAATAGATGGTCAAAATATTAGTGAAGTTGGGGATTTGGAAAGTGCATTTAATATAATGACAAATGAACTTAAAGAAAAACTAAATGAAGTGAATAGACAAAAAAAGCAAATAGAAACAATATTATTACATATGACAGACGGAATTATAGCATTTAATATGGATGGAAACATCATACATATAAATCCAGCAGCAAGGGAATTGCTAGGTTTAAATGATAAAGATAACACATTTGATAAAGTCTTTAAAAAATTAGATATAGATATAAATATGGAAAAAATAATATATTTAGAAAATTGGACATCATCTGAGCAAAGAAAAATTGTAGGAGAAAAATGTGTAAACATTTTATTTGCACCATTTCAAGATGAAAATGATAGACCTGCAGGAGTCATAACATTAATACAAGACATTACAGAACATGTTAAACTAGATAATATGAGAAAAGAATTTGTAGCAGATGTATCACATGAATTAAAAACACCGATTACATCTATTATGGGATATACAGAAACATTACTAGAAACGGAATATGATGAAGACACAAAAATAAAGTTCTTAAATGTAATATCTTCTGAAGCAAAAAGAATGGCAAGATTAGTAACAGATCTTTTAACATTATCTAAATATGATAATAAAAAAGTTAGTGCAGAAATAACAAGTTTCGATTTAGGAGAACTTGTTAAAAAGTGTCAAGAAAAGCTAAGATTTGAAATAGAAAAGAAGCATCATAATGTAGAATGCTTTGTCACAGCAAGTGTCCCTCCCGTTGTAGCAGATAAATATGGAATAGAAAGAGTTGTATTAAATATATTATCAAATGCAATAAAATACACACCAGAAAATGGAAAAATAAAAGTATATGTAGGCTTTGTATATAATGATGCATACATAAAAGTAATAGACAATGGAATAGGAATACCAGAAGAGGATTTGACCAGAATATTTGAAAGATTTTATAGAGTAGATAAAGCACGCAGTAGAGAAATGGGCGGTACTGGACTTGGCTTATCTATTGCAAAAGAAATATTGGACCAAAACAAAGGAAGCATTGATATAAAAAGTAAAGTAGGAAAAGGAACCGAAATAGTAATAAGGATTCCAACAAAAAAATAGCGGTAAACATACCTACTACCTGCGTTTTAGCACAGCAAAACTAATAAAACCATTAGCTAGTAACGTTTTTTTCTTCTAAAATGTCAAAGTTATTGACAGATTAGGTACTAAAGATATATACTTTAAAGTATCAAAAGAAAAGGAGGTTTTGATAATGAATAACATGGTAGAAATTAGATGGCATGGAAGAGGTGGACAAGGTGCAAAAACAGCTTCTTTGTTATTAGCAGATGCTGCATTCAATACTGGTAAATATATTCAAGGTTTTCCAGAATATGGACCAGAGAGAATGGGAGCACCAATTACTGCATATAACAGAATAAGTGATACACCTATAAGAATTCACAGCAATATATATGAGCCAGACTATGTAGTAGTTGTTGATGATACATTACTAGAAAGTGTAGATGTTACAGCAGGACTTAAAGAAGAAGGAGCAATAGTAATTAATACAACTAAAGATGGAGAAGAATTGAAAACATTATTAAAAGGATATAAAGGGAAAGTGTATACAATAGATGCTAGAAAAGTATCTATTGAAACATTAGGAAAATATTTTCCAAACACACCAATGCTTGCTGCAATAATAAAGGTAAGCAAAATAATGAATGAAGAAGATTTCATAAAAGATATGGAAGGATCATTCAAGCATAAATTTGCCAAAAAGCCAGAAGTAATTGATGGAAATATGAAAGCTTTGAAAATGGCATTAAATGAAGTAAAAGAAGTGAAATAATTTGAAAATATTTAAAGATGAGATTACATTTTTCAAGATGAAATTATAAAAGAAAAAAATACAACATCATACAGTATAGAAATATAAAATTGCAAAATGTAAGAAAAGCATCAAAATTTCCAAACAGAAAGGAGAGAAAAAGATGACAAATATAGATAAGAATACACCAGCATCTAAAATGACAATTGGTGGAGAAATTTATGAAGCTGGTAATGCAAGAGAATTTAAAACTGGTGACTGGAGAAGTGTTAGACCTGAATACATTCCAGAAAAATGTATTCAATGTGGACTTTGTTTTCCAGTATGCCCAGAAGATGCTATACCAGTAGGAAAAGACCAAAAAAGAACAGACTTCAATTTTGATTATTGTAAGGGGTGCGGAGTTTGTGCAAAGGTTTGTCCTTTTGGGGCTATTGTTATGAAAACGGAAGGAGAATAATTGTTAGAAAAATAATTAGCATCTTGCGTTGTTAAACTTCGGTTCGAAAAGCCTATGACGTGGCAAAAAGCACGCCTACGGTTTTCTACCTCGTTTGCCTAGCAATATAATAATTCTTTTTCAAACAATGAGCAAGTGGAAAGTAATTTTTGCTAAATTTTGCTTAGCAATACTTATTTCTTTTCGCAATAATATTATAACTGACCTTCTAATGATTTTTAGAGAAAAATGAATTTGTGTAAATTAAACAAACAAAAGGGGTCCGTCCCCAATTGTAAAAAAGGAGAGGATACAATGAGTATAAGAGAGCGTTTAAGCGGAAATGAAGCAGCAGCTACAGCCATGAAACAAATTAATCCTGATGTAGTAGCAGCATTTCCTATAACACCATCAACAGAAATCCCACAATATTTTTCTACTTTTGTGGATAATGGTATGGTAGATACAGAGTTTGTTGCGGTTGAAAGCGAGCATAGTGCAATGAGCGCTTGTATTGGAGCTGAAGCTGCAGGTGCAAGAGCTATGACTGCTACATCTGCAAATGGTTTATCTTTAATGTGGGAGATGATATATATAGCATCTGGTATGAGACTTCCAATAGTAATGTCTCTAGTAAACAGAGCAGTATCAGGACCACTAAATATCCATAATGACCATTCAGATGCAATGGGAGTTAGAGATGCAGGTTGGATTATGCTTTTTTCAGAGACAAATCAAGAAGCATACGATAATTTGCTTATGGCACATAGAATTGCAGAAAATGAAAATGTTTTACTTCCATTAATGGTTTGTCAAGATGGATTTATAACATCACATTCTATAGAAAACATAGAACTTTTAGAAGATGAAAAGGTAAAAGAGTTTGTTGGTAAATACATACCAAAACATTATTTATTAAATGAGAAAGAACCAGTTGCAATGGGACCAATGGATTTACAATCATTCTTATTTGAACACAAGTATCAACAAGCAGAGGCTATGAGAAATGCAAAACAAGTTATACTTGATGTTGCAAAAGATTTTGAAAAATTAACAGGAAGAAAATATGGATTATTTGAAGAATATAGATTAGACGATGCTGAGATTGCAATAGTTTGTATGAATTCTACAGCAGGAACGACAAAAGATGTTGTAGATATCCTAAGGGAAAAAGGAATAAAAGCAGGGCTTCTAAAAGTGCGTGTATTTAGGCCATTCCCAGCAGAAGAAATTGCAAAAGCACTTTCTCATGTAAAAGCTGTTGCAGTTTTAGACAAAGCTGATTCACTAAATGGAGCAGGAGGAGCATTATTTACAGATATAACTTCTGCAATGCAAGTAAATGGTGTTCAAGTCCCTACTTCAAGCTATATTTATGGTATAGGCGGAAGAGATACAACTACTAAAGAGATTGAATCAGTATTTAATGATTTAATGGAGGATAGCAAAAAAGAAAAAATAGAAAATCCATATAGATATCTTGGATTAAGAAAGGAGTAGATGATAATGGCATATAATATGAAGGAAATAGTAGCTGAAAAGAAATCAAGATTTACTTCAGGTCATAGAATGTGTGCTGGATGTGGAGCTCCACCAGTAACAAGAATGATTTTAAGAGCTTTAAAACCAGAAGACCATGCAGTGATTGCAAATGCTACAGGATGTATGGAAGTTTCAAGTTTTATATACCCATATACATCTTGGACAGAGTCATATATTCACACAGCTTTTGAATGTGCAGCTGCAACTTGCTCTGGAGTAGAGGCAGCATATAAATCAATGAAAAAACAAGGTAAATTACCAGAAGATGTTCATACAAAATTCATAGCTTTTGGTGGAGATGGAGGAACATATGATATAGGACTTCAAAGTTTATCTGGAGCTATGGAAAGAGGACATGACATGACATATGTATGTTATGATAATGGAGCTTACATGAATACTGGTATTCAACGTTCATCAGCAACACCAAGATTTGCTGACACAACAACAAGTCCTGCAGGAAGCGTAATTCCAGGAAAAATGCAATCAAGAAAAGATTTAACAGAAATTATGGAAGCACATCACTTACCATATGTTGCACAAACAGCAGCATATATGAATTTTAAAGATTTATATGAAAAAGCAGAAAAAGCAATTTATACAGAAGGACCAACATTTCTAAATGTACTTGCTCCATGCCCAAGAGGATGGGGATACCCAACAGAAGATTTAATGAACATCAATAAATTAGCTGTAGAGACATGCTATTGGCCATTATATGAAGTTGAAAATGGTAAATACAAAATAACATATAAACCAGCTAAGAAACTACCTATAGAAGAATTCTTGAAACCACAAAAACGTTTTAAACATATGTTTAAACCAGGAAATGAATGGATGATAGAAGAATTCCAAAAAGAAGTTGATAGAAGATGGGAAGCTTTATTAAAACTAGAAGAAATGAGTAATAAGGAATAAAAAATGAAATCAGCCACAATATTATGGCTGATTTCATTTTTTGCGTTTATACTCAAGTACAAAAATTGCAATTCCAACTATAAAAAGTACAATACTAATCCATTGAGAAGTTGATAAGCTAAAGTAAATTCCACGTATTAGATCTCCTCTGAAAAATTCAAGAGTAAATCTAACAACACTGTATAAAACTAAGTAAAGTCCGACTGTTTTATACGTCCCTAAGAATTTTTTGTAAGTTAAAAGTAATACTATGAAAATTACAAAATTACATATTGCCTCTACAATTTGCATTGGAAATAATGGCACATCATTTGGCGCAAGTAAAGAATTGTGGAATGTAATAGCACCAAAACCATGATATTCCATTCCATAACAGCACCCTGCACATAAGCACCCTATTCTACCAATTCCATGTATTAGAGGAACAACAGGAAGTAAAATTAAAAGTAATTCTTTAAATGAAATTTTAAACTGTTTTGAATAAACCAATACTCCTAAAATTCCACCGATTAATCCGCCATAAAAAACAAATCCACCCTTTAGCATTTGCAAGAAAGTATCAAATAAATCTAGAGATTGATAATTTTCTATTAGGAATGGAATGTTGGTTATAATATATAAAAGTTTAGCACCTATTCCAAGTCCAATTACAGCATATAATATACAATAAAATATATCTTCCTTTTTTACGCTGAAGAACTTTGAAAAATAAAAAATTGAAATAATTGCACCAATAAATATACCAATAAATATAATCAGACCATATGTTGCAATTTCATATCCAAATATATTAATGTAAGGTAACATATATCCTCCTTGTGCTTAATGGTAATTATTACAAATTTATCATTAAAAATAGGTAAACAAATAATTTGTTTACCATTTTACAATTTTAAATATTTAAACAAATAACAAATTATATTTCTTATTTATCTAAAATTAATATAATGAAGAACCTATAGTTCCAGCTGTTCCTATAGCACCGATACAAGCAATACAAGCTATAAATATTAAAGCACAAAGAATTGTACCAATTATAGAAAGCACTAAACCAGCTGTTGCCATACCTGTAGGATTCTTCTTTTTAGCCATAACACCTAGTACTATACCAACTATACCAAGGATTAATCCTAACCATGATAAACCGATTAAACTAAATACAATTGCTACAATACCTAGTACTAAAGCAGCTATTGCAAATCCATTAGATTTCTTTTCTTCCATAATACATCCTCCTTATTTCGACATAATATAACTCAATTATACAATAAATGCAAATTTATTGCAATAAAAAAATAAGAAAAAATTAAGAAACTTGCAACAAGTAAAATAGAATGTATAAAAATATACATCCTATTTTATGCAAATATGTATGTTATTATTCATTTGGCTCTGGTGCTCCCATAGGGCATACATTAGCACAAGTTCCGCAACCAATACATACAGACTCATCTATTACATATCTGTCATCTCCTTGAGATATACATTGCATAGGGCAAGCTCCTGCACATGCACCACAACTAATACATTTCTCATTTATTTTATATGTCATAACAATTCACCTCCTTAAAATTTAAAAAATATCATCATTATTTCCTGTTTCTTTATCTTGCTTTTCTAATTCCTCTAGTTTTTGAAGTTCTTCCATATTTTCTTTTTCTTCTTCATCTATTATTTCATCAGAAGAGGCATTTTGAATAATTTTTAAGTCTGAAGCTTTGTACTTCTTAAAATATGTCTCATCATTATCATCTTTTAATTTTACTTTAACAATTTCTTTTAATGTTTCTATTGAATCTACAGTACCTTCTCCATCTTCTGTCATAACTATTGCACCTATTTTAGGCAAATGTTTTAGCTTATCTTCATATACTTCTTGTTCATATTTCAAACAACACATAAGTCTTCCACAGTTTCCAGAAATTTTAGAAGGATTTAAAGACATATTTTGTTCTTTAGCCATTTTAATAGAAACAGTTTCAAAATTATTAAGAAAAGAGCAACAACAAAGTTCTCTACCACAAACTCCATTACCACCAATCCTTCTTACTTCGTCTCTAACACCGATTTGTCTTAATTCAATTCTAGTTTTAAAAATTGCTGCAAGTTCCTTTACAAGTTCTCTAAAATCAATTCTGCCATCAGCAGTAAAGTAAAATAATAATTTACTATTATCAAAACTATATTCTACATCAGTTAGATGCATGTTTAATTTTAACTTTTTAATTTTTTGCTCACAGATTTTAAAAGCTTCTTGTTCTTGCTTTTTATTTTCTTCATAGTGCTTAATGTCTTTGTAATTTGCAATACGAATTACTTTTTTTAGAGGAGTGCTAAGTTTTGTTTCAGGATGTAATTTCTTCTTAACAACAACTTCACCAAGCTCTTCTCCTAGAGCAGTTTCAACAATAACTTTATTCTTAACATATATATGTAAGTTTCCTGGGTCAAAGAAATATACTTTGCCAGGTTTTTTAAATCTTACACCTATTATAACTTTCATGTAAATACCATCCTTTCTTAAAGCTTTTATTAGGTACGAACAAAGGGCAACTTTTATTGCTTTGTCCTTTTAGGAAATATAACTAGTGATTAAACTTCCATAATTGTAGTAAAAGATTATCTATGCACATGTCATAATTAGCATTAGCATTCAATCTATTTTTTGTTGTTTCAACAAATTTAATACAATTAATGTACTTATAATCATTAGTTTTACGCAATTTGTTTAAAAATACAATATTAAAATAATCTAATATATTTGAAATGTTATCTTTAGATTTGTATAATATTTCAGAATTATTCCAAATGTCAATTATATTTTTGCCTTCAAAATTATTTAATATATCATCTAAAGAATTATATAAATCACTTTCACCACTTAAAGTAATTAATTTGGCAATACTTCCATTATAAACAGGTAATAAATTTGAATTTATATTTATATTATGAGCATCAGCAAATTTTTTCAAATCATCTTCAGAAAGCTTTTTAAATGCAATTTTTGTGCATCGTGATTTAATTGTATTTAAAAGTTTACTTGAATTTGAACAAATAAGAATTATAGTTGCATATTCTGGTGGCTCTTCCAATGTTTTAAGCAAACAGTTTTGAGCTTCTGCTGTCATTAAATCGCTATTATTTATAACATAAACTTTATTTGAAGAAACAATAGGCTTTTCAGCAATGCTTTCTTGCATTAATCGTATTTGACCAATTTTAATATTTTTACCGTCTTCGCTGTCTACAAATACAAAATCGGGATGGTTACCACTATCGAATTTTATGCATGAAGAGCAACTTCCACAAGCTTTTTCATCTACTTGGCATAAAATCATTTTAGCCAATTCTTTAGCAAAAAGACTTTTACCAATTCCTTCAGGTCCAATGAACATATAACTATGTACTAAATTTTTTGTTTCTAGTGATTTGTTGAATAATTCTTTTATATCATCGTTTCCAATAATATTGCTAAAGTTCAAAATATCACGTCCATTTCGTTATTTAAAATCTGTTCCATCTTGCTAACACATATATTTTGTATAAGTATTCAAATAAAATATATGTGCCATGTGCAACTACTTGAAAAAATGTTTAAGTATAATTATAAATTGCCTGCACGAACTTAAAATTAATTTTAACCATTTGGTGGCAAGAATGTTTATTCAACCTTACCAAATAAATTCAATGGCCAAAATCTAATCCACACAGTTCCTTCAATTTTTTCTAAGGGAATACAGCCAAATGACCTACAATCTGTAGAATGATCCCTATTATCACCCATAGCAAATACACAATTTTCTGGAACGACTAAGTCAGAGAAAATTTGGTTTCCCATATTTGTTGTTACTCCATCTTGTAAATATGGTTCATCCAACACTTCATTATTAATATACACTTTACCTTCTTTTATTTGTACATGATCGCCAGGTAAACCAATAACTCTTTTAATGTAACTTTCTTTATTAATTTCTAGGACATAATAAACAAATTTACTAAACCAGTTTGTAGGCTCATTATTATATCTAGCAATTACATTATTGTCAAATTCATCTGCTGATACAAATGTCTCAGAAGGTGCTTCAAAAGTAATAATATCACCACGTTCCGGCATTTTATTTGTTGTTCGCCCCCATCTATTCAATATAAGTCTTTGATTTTGTACTAATGTGGGATACATAGAAGATTGCTTTACAATTGTTGGTGTCCCTATAAAATATCTTATTAATAAAGCTAAAACGAATGCAATTAGTATACATACTATCCATTCTAAAATATCTTTTGTTCTATCACTTAAGCTCATGATTTATATCAATTCCTTTCTAAATGTCAATTACTATAATATTATATAATTTTTTGGACAACTTATCAATGGTTTTACGAAATTTTGAATAATTTTGCCAAAATAAGAAAAAATAAAAATTCAGGATAAAGACATGAAAAAATTTTTCTAATGTCTATATCCATTGAATTATCTAGCTTTAGAGATGGTTGATGTATC
>CALXWQ010000010.1 GCA_944392435.1 uncultured Clostridia bacterium | reverse complement strand
ACATCAACCATCTCTAAAGCTAGATAATTCAATGGATATAGACATTAGAAAAATTTTTTCATGTCTTTATCCTGTTTTTTGCTTTTTAAATTTTTGTTGCATTCCAAATGACATTCTGATACAATTCACGGCTTACCTGTTGCTGTTTATAAATATAGAGCAACAGGTAAGCCGTGAATTGTAATGACATTCTTGTCAAAATTAGTTACAGTGTTACCATTTAAAGCTTTTTGTTTTTATTCAAAATCTTTAAATGGTAACACTGCATCTTTTTATGAACTATTTTTAATGCATATTTTCTTTGTACTTTATACTCACATTTTCATCCGTACAATAATTTTAAGTACTATTAACAATATTGCACCAGGTATTCCAAGGATTCCAACTACGGCAGATGTAAGTATATTTAAACCTATATGAAATCCAAAATTCATTCCAATTAAATTTATGATGTATATTAAAATTCCTCCTAGTATAGAATTAAAAACTAATTTCAATATACTTTTTAATGGCCATACAAATATTTTTCCAAATATAAACAAAAAAATCATACATGCCAGAAAAGTCATTACTACATTATAATCCATGCTTTATCCTTCCCCTTCTATTGTTTTTATATTCTTAAATCTTACGAATATTTACATTTTGTTTATTAATAAATATGATTTTATTTGGACAAATATTCATTTTGGCAATAGTTTTTTCTCTTACTGACCTAAAATTAGTTACTATTTATTAAAGCTTTTTGATTTTTGCTTTTTTATCTAGGCAATATGTATGTTTTAAATTTACAACATTCATATTGCCTAAATTTTATTCAAACTCTTTAAATAGTAGTTAATTTTATAATATGTGATACTTTGTTCTATTTGGCATGTTAGCACGTTTTTCTGTAATTTATGCTTTATTCTTTCTTATATAGATTTCATTAACCATATCTAAGGCAATACCTTTTTTTTGAGCTTTTTTCATTAAATAATCTAACTTTGTTTGATTTGCCTTAATTTGATAAGAATAGTAATCAATTAAGCCTTCTTCGGCATATTCAAAGTTTTTATTTGCCGTATCTAATTCATTTTTTGTTTTTATAATGCTTACTACTAGCTCTAAATTTTTTTCTTCTTCAGACTTGTCCACAATTTTACTTTCTTTTACATATTCTTCGTATGTCATAAATACCTCCACATTATTTTATAAAAATTATACTATTACCATTATATGCAAAAAATTCTAAATTATTCATATATTATGGTTAACAGATGGTAAACTACTATGCAAAATTGCAATTAGCATGCATGTTTAAAAATTAATAGTATTCTAGCCATATACTGACACGTTACAATTCACGGCTTACCTGTCGCTGTTTATAAATATACAGCAACAGGTAAGCCGTGAATTGTAACACTGACACAGATAACATTATGATATATCTTCATTTTTCTTGATATTTTTTAGATTTAGTGGTAAAATATGCATATGTTAATTTTACGAGGAATGAGTATGTAGAGTAAAAAACAAAGTTTTCATACTACATACCACAATAGCTTTTTCCTCAAAATTCTTACGAATTTTGAGATGATTAATAAAAACCTCTTTCATTCTCGTAATACAGAGGTTTTTAAATAAAATTTTGTTAGAGCATAAATTGCTAGGATGGAGGTTTTTATGATAGACATTAAGTTTTTAAGGGAAAATCCAGATGTGGTTAAGGAAAATATTAAAAAGAAGTTTCAAGACCATAAATTAATTTTAGTTGATGAAGTTATAGAGCTTGACCAAAAGAATAGAGAAGCCAAATTAAAAGGTGACGATTTACGTATGAGGAGAAATTCTTTGAGCTCTGAAATTGGCAATCTTATGAAATCTGGTAAAAAAGATGAAGCAGAAAAAATAAAAGTTCAAGTTCAAGAAATAAATAAAGAATTAGAGGAAAATGAGAAATTAGAAGCAGAATATTCTAGTCAAATTACAGAGAGAATGATGAAAATTCCAAACATTATTCATGAGTCTGTTCCTATTGGTGAAGACGATAGCAAGAATGTTGAAATTGAGAGGTTTGGAGAACCAGTGGTCCCAGAATATGAGATTCCTTACCATGCTGATATAATGGAAAGTTTAAATGGATTAGACTTAGATTCTGCTCGTAGAGTTGCAGGAAACGGTTTCTATTATCTTATGGGCGATGTAGCACGTCTTCACTCTGCTATACTTTCATATGCCAGAGATTTTATGATAAATAAAGGATTTACTTATTGTATTCCACCATTTATGATACGTAGTGATGTAGTAACTGGTGTTATGAGTTTTGAAGAAATGGATGCAATGATGTATAAAATAGAAGGAGAAGATTTGTATTTAATTGGAACTAGCGAACATTCTATGATAGGTAAGTTCAAAGGACAAATTCTTCAAAAATCTGATATGCCATATACAATGACATCTTATTCTCCTTGCTTTAGAAAGGAAAAAGGCGCACATGGTATAGAGGAACGCGGTGTATACCGTATACATCAATTTGAAAAACAAGAAATGATAGTTGTATGTGAACCAGAGGATAGTTGGAAATGGTATGACAAATTATGGTCATATACTGTTGAACTATTTAGAAGTATGGATATTCCAGTACGTACACTTGAATGTTGTAGTGGAGATTTAGCAGATTTAAAAGCTAAAAGCTGTGATGTTGAAGCATGGAGTCCAAGGCAAAAGAAATACTTCGAAGTTGGAAGCTGTTCTAATTTAACAGATGCACAAGCAAGAAGGTTAGGAATTAGAATTAAAGGAGAAAAAGGAAATTACTATGCACATACTTTAAATAACACTGTTGTTGCTCCACCACGTATGTTAATTGCATTCTTAGAAAATAACTACAATGAAGATGGTAGCATAAATATTCCAGAAGTACTTCGTCCATATATGGGTGGAACTTCAAAATTAATACCTAATAAAAAATAATGCAAACTTGGGGGGACAAACCCCATTTTCTTATTTATGAAATCTTGTACAGACATCGTTTAAAAAACATTCAAATGATTAATAATTTTGATAAACAGCATTCTCTTCAGTTTTAAAAAAATGAGATACAAAGTTAGTATGTCAAATTTCCAAAACTTAGTAAAAATGGAGTGTACCTAGTATCCAAAAATCTAGATGAAGATAAGTATACCTAGATATAAATTGACAAAAAGGAGTGTTTTAAATGTTAATTAAAAATCCAGAATTTAAGATTTCTGCAGTTAGTCCTAAGCAATATCCAGATGATGGATTACCCCAAATTGTATTAGTAGGGAAATCAAATGTTGGTAAATCATCATTTATAAATTCTATGGTAAATAGAAAAAAATTAGCTAGAACAAGTAGTGAACCCGGCAAGACTAGACAAATTAATTTTTATAACATGGACAATAAATTCTACTTTGTAGATTTGCCAGGATATGGCTATAGCAAAATGTCTAAGCAAGAGCAAGTAAAAGTTGGTAACTTTATTGAAGAATATTTAAGTAAGAGTAAGAATATTGCATTAATAATTTTTCTAATAGATATTAGGCATTCTCCAACAGCCAATGATAAACTAATGTACAATTATATTATAAATTCTAATAAGCCTTGTATAATTATTGCAAATAAAGCTGATAAAATAGCTGTAACTAAAGTAGATGCTCAAGTAAAATTTTTGCAAGATGAACTTAATCCTTTAAAAGATCTTTCTTTTTTACCTTATTCATCTGAGCGCCGTATATATACTGATGATATATGGGATAAAATAGAGTTGTATATTTAGGTTTACATTTGCCTTGACTTTGCAATTATTTTGTAGTATAATAGTTGATATCACCACGTTTTTAACGTGAGTACATCTGAAAGGGGCCATTATTATGGTAAAAAAACCTGCGTACATGTATGAATTTCCGACGGAAGAAGCTGCAAACCAATTTTACTCTTTGGCGATGTTTCACCAAAAATCTAAGATTGTTCAGCATCCACAACAGAACGGAGTTCAAGACAAGCTCCGGGTTTTAGTTACAGGTTCTGGAAGTAATGTATATGATATGTTACTTCGTAAGGATTTGTCCAAACAAGCTGAGGTCCTTGGAGGAAGACTTGTATCAAAAATTTAAGTTTTCCTATTATGTAAAACCAGAGAGTCCATTGGACTCTCTGGTTCTTATTTTACTTGTTTCACTATCATTTTTAGTGCTTTTGGCCTTTCTATCATTATGGTATGACCACATCCAAGGCATTTTAGTTTAAAGTCTACTCCTACTCTCGTGATTTCCCACAATTTACTTCCACAAGGATGCTGTTTTTTTGTCTTTACTACATCTCCAACATTATATTCCATTACAGCTACCTCCTTAACCTTTTACTTCGTTTTATAATATAAGTTTTTTTAATTTTCTTAAATACTCCACTCTATACAATGTCAAATTAATTATCATATTTTTATTTATGTTTTTACAATCATTGTTTTTCATTCAATATTCTTAACTTACCCAAGTATTAATGTAGCTATCCATCTATCCTATTGCTTTTTTCAAACGCTTTACTATGCTGTCTTTTCCTAGTACTTGCATTATTTCATACATATCTGGTGTGTTTTGTCTTCCTGTTAGCGCCACTCTAAGTACTGTACTAATATCTCCAACGTGTCCTGGCCAGTTTTCTGGGTTTGCTTTGAATTCTTTTACTTCTCTTGCATATCCCATTTCTTCTGCTAAATCTTTTATTTTATTAAACCACATATCTTTATCATCATTTATATCAAAATATTTTTCAATATATGATTGTAAAATTTTGCGTATTTCTTCTTTATCTGATATTTTTGCATAATTATATGTAACATCACTTGCAAAGAATTTTTCGTCATACATATATATAATTGAATTCTTTACATCTGACCATTTTGCAATATCTTTTCTAGGCTTTTTGTTGCCTCTTTCAATTCCTAAAACTTTCAAAGAATATTCCTTATCTTCTAGCATTTCTTCTAATTCTTTATCATATTCTTTTGCCCATTCTAGCGCATTTTCATATACTTCTTCTGCTGACATCTTTGATATTACAGTTTTTCCTATATCTAGTAATTTGACCATATCAAATAATGCACCACTTACACTCATCTTATTTAATTGGAAATCAAATTCATCTACGCTTTTATCTGGGTTGGCTCTTCTCCAATTTTCAAAGTTAGAATTTGCTATATTTAATAGATACTCTTTAACTGCATCTACTGGTATTCCTTCTTCTTTATAATATTCTACTGCTGCTTCTGGATCTTTTCTTTTGCTTAATTTACGCTTATTTCCATTGTCGTTTTTCATAATAGGTGCTATATGAGCATATTTTGGAGCTTTGAACCCCAACTCATGGAATAACTGCAAATGTAGTGGTACAGATGATAACCATTCATCACTACGTATTACAAGAGTTGTCCTCATTAAATGGTCATCTACAGCATGTGCAAAGTGGTATGTTGGAAGTCCATCTGCTTTTATAATTACTATATCCTGATCATTTTCTGGGAAATCTACATTTCCTTTTATTACATCATGATGTTTTATTTTTCTGTCTTCTCTTCCTGGCGATTTAAAACGAATTATATATTTCTCTCCGTTTTTTATTTTTTCTGCCGATTCTTCTACAGTTAAATTTCTGCACTTTGCCCATACTCCATAATATCCAGGTCTAATCTTTGCTGCTTCTTGTTTCTTTCTTATTTCTTCTCCTTCTTCTGGAGTACAAAAGCATGGATATGCTTTTCCTTGTTCAATAAGATATTTGGCATATGCCTCATATATATCTTTTCTTAAAGATTGTTTATATGGTCCATAATTTCCTTTTTCTTCTGTTTCTGTAATCATACCTTCATCTGGTTCCATATCAAAATCTTTTAAAGAATTTACTATGCCTGTAACACCATTTTCTACTTCTCTTTTTTGGTCTGTATCTTCAACTCTTAAAAAGAATACCCCACCTGTTTTTTTAGTCATTTCTCTTGCAACTAACGCTTGATACAATCCACCTATATGCACAAATCCTGTTGGACTTGGTGCAAATCTTGAAACAACTGCACCTTCTGGCAAGTCTCTTGCTGGGTATTTTTCTTCATAATATGATATTTCCTTTGCATCTGGAAAAATCAAATCTGCTAAATCTTTATAGTTCATATTATCCCTCTCTTTTATATAAAATATTTTGTATATTATATATGATTTTTCAATATTTTACAATATACATGTTGCCTAGATTATATTCAAATAATAAATATTAGTTACTGTTTAGTATAATGTACTTTAAAGAATTACTAAACTATTTTTATGATTTATAGTTCCACATGGTAAACATATATTTTGTCCGAAAACTTGGAGAACACAATATGTCTACCAGAAAGATAGAACTGATTGTACATATCTATTTTTACACTGAACAGTAACAACTATTATATCTAATCAAAATTGTAATTCTTTCGAAATTCTACTACACTTCCATAATAATAGGTAGAATCATAGGGTTACGTTTAGTTCTTTGGAAAATATAGTCTCTCAAATCATCTTTTAAGGTTGATTTTATAGTAGACCAGTCACGTACTCCTTCTTCTTCAAACATTTTTACTTCTTCTCTAATTACTTTTTTTACATCGTCCATTAGTGTTTCAGATTCTCGAACATATACGAATCCTCTTGAAACAACGTCTGGTCCTGACACTATCTCTCCCGTGCTTCCATCCATTGTCATTACAATTACAATTAATCCATCTTGAGATAAATGTTGTCTGTCACGAAGTACAATATTTCCAACATCTCCAACTCCAAGTCCATCTACTAATATTTTTCCGCATGGAACTTGAGTAGTTATCTTTGCTTCTTTTTTGTTTAATTCTAATGTTTTTCCATTTTCTAATATAAAAATATTCTCTGTTGGAATTCCCATTAATTTTGCTGTCTCAGCATGTGCTCGTAATTGTCTATATTCACCATGAACTGGTATAAAATATTTTGGTTTTGCAAGGGATATAATTAATTTTTGTTCTTCTTGGCAAGCATGTCCTGATACATGAACATTTTCCAATGCACTGTATATAACTTCTGCTCCTATTTGCATTAAGTCATTTATTACATTAGAAACTAATTTTTCGTTTCCTGGAATTGGAGTTGCAGATATTATTACCATGTCATTAGGAGTAATAACTACTTTTTTATGCTCTCCTGCTGCCATTCTAGTTAGTGCTGACATAGTTTCTCCTTGACTTCCTGTAGTGATTATTACTAATTGATCATCTGTATAATTTTTTATCATATCTATGTCTATAAACATATTTTCAGGTGCATCAATATATCCTATTTCCCTTGCTGTTTCAATCATATTTATCATACTTCTACCACAAACCGCAATTTTTCTTCCATACTGTTTAGCAGAGTTTACAATTTGCTGTACTCTATGAACATTTGAAGCAAATGTTGCTACGACTATTCTTTTTTTATTGTTTTGGAACAATCTATCAAATACTTCTCCTATTGTTCTTTCTGACATTGTAAAGCCTTTTCTTTCTGAGTTAGTACTATCTGACATTAATGCTAAAACTCCCTTATTGCCAAGCTCAGCAATTCTTCCCAAATCCATTATTTTATCATCTATAGGTGTAAAATCTACCTTAAAGTCTCCTGTATGAAGTATTACTCCAACTGGTGTGTGTATAGCAAGCATAACAGAATCTGGTATACTATGACTACTTCTTATAAACTCAACTCTCATACTTCCAAAATTTATTGTTTGGCCTTGCTCAACTGTAACTAATTTTGTTGAAGAAAGCAATTTATGCTCTTCCAATTTATTTTTTATAAGTCCTATTGTCAATTTAGTAGCATAAATAGGTATATTTATTTGTTTTAAAATATATGGAATTGCTCCTATATGGTCTTCGTGTCCATGAGTTACCACTAAACCTTTTATTTTCTCCTTATTTTTTTCTAAATATGTTACATCTGGTATAACCAAGTCTACACCTAGCATGTCATCTTCTGGGAATTCCAATCCGCAGTCAACTAACACTATTTCATTTCCATATTCAAATACTGTTATATTTTTTCCAATTTCATCTAGTCCACCTAAAGGTATTATTTTTAAATTGTCTTTTTTAAATTCAAATTTGTTTGTATTTCTTCTTTTATTTTCATTCTTTTTTTCTATAATTTCTCTTTCAATTTTACCTTCTAAAATCTTATCATTCCTAGATTCATTTGATTTATTGTTTCTTACGTCTTTGCTATTTTTTCTTACACCTTTTCTAGTTTCTCTTTTAACTTCATTATTTTCTCTTCTTTGTTCTTTTACACCTTCACTTTGATTTTGATTATTAGTTCTTCTAGGTAATCTTCTCTTTTTAATTAAAATGCTTTCGTTTTCATTCATTTTCTTATCTCTCCTTTTCTATTTAATTTGTGTTATTTATTTTTGTAGTATATTACTATATAATGGCTTTTTATTTTTTATCTAATAAATATGTATATTTTCAACTTGCTACATACATATTTTCTAGTTCTTATCCTAACACATTATCTAGTAACTATAGCATTGCATTCTTTTAAGAAAGTTCTATGCAATTTTTACATAAATAATTCTACATAATAAACCTATCTTTTAGTTGCCTGTTATAATCTATTTTCATATTTGAACAATAAAATTTCTCTTTATTTAATATACTCAAAAAAATTCATTCTCATACAAAAATTAATTATATAATTAATTTATATTATTATTTAAAAATAAAAGTAGCTTATAATATTATAAACTACTTTTAGACTACATTTAATTACAACTTTTATGTTTTTATCCGCACTTTTCCCACAAATATATAACATGCTTACTCCCGCTCAATAAGCATTTATTTATATATCTACTTTATTTTTATTAATCCGCTCAATAATTTACAATATTATATTAATTTCATTTTGTATTGTATAGAAGAAATTGACTTTTTATTCAATATTGAAGTATCTTTAACAATTTCCCCTTATACAACAAGTTTAAGTTTCCATTGGCTGTGCATGTTTGCAAGTTAAAACACACATCTTTTTTAAGCCACTCTTTTATAAATACTATATAAATCTCTTCTTTACCATATTTGGTAACAACTGTAAATTATTATACACTATAATAGAAAATTTGTCAAATGCAAAAATTGTTTACATAACTGAGCCTATTATTCCAGCATCATTTTTTAATTCTGCTAAAACAATATCTGGTATCTCATCTTTATTAAAAACATATCTTTTTCTGTTCATTTCTTGAACTAATTTATCATAGAAGATATTTTTAAAATGTACAAAACCTCCTCCTAAACAAATAGCTTGTGGTTCAAATATATCAATAATATTTGAAATTCCTACTATTAAATCTTTGATGTATTGTTCAATTATTTCACGTGCTTTTATCATATCATCTTTATGAATTATTATTTTTCCTTTCAAATATTCTTCTTCATCTAATTTTGTCTCTTCATTAAAAATACATATCTTGCCATTTTCCTTTTTAATAAAAAATATTTCTTCTAATATATCTTTTAGTTCTTCTGAAGATAAATTATCAAAATTAAAGATATTGCATATATTTTCTTTAAATCTCTTCATTGAACAATATGTTTCGAAACAGCCTCTTTTTCCACAACTGCATTTTAGCCCATTTTTGTCTATTATCATATGCCCTAATTCAAATCCAGTATTTCTGTTTGATTTTAAAAGTTCATTATCCATAAAAACTGCTGAGCCAATACCCGTTCCTAAGCATAAAAATACTGCATCATTATAATCTTTTAAAGCTCCATATTTCATTTCTGCAATACCTGCAGCTTTTGCATCATTTTTTATTTGAAATATAATCTCCTTATTTTTTTCCATTAAATTAGTAAAATCTAATTTTGGTATATTTAGATTAACTAGATTTTTCATGCATTTCCCTTTTGTATTTCCAGGTGTAGCAATTCCTATTAGGTCTATATGATAATGTTCCTTCAAATCTTCTATATTTTCATCAATATACTCTAATATTGCACTTTCTGCTCTACCAATTTCTTCTATATCTCTTTCTTTTTTCTTTATTAGAAGATTTTCGTTATCTAATAAACCAATTCCAATATGACTACCACCTATATCAATTCCAATTTTCATTAGTTTTCACTCCTTTTTAATTTTAAAAACTATTTAAACAAGAGTACCTAATGGAGACTTGCTTAAATAGTTTTTTCTTTTTAGACTGGTAAATCGACTGCGTCGAATATCCAAGTACCCATATATAATTGAATACATGGAACAATTATAACAACTACTAAGAATATTAGGAATACACCAACAATTGAATAAACAACTTGTGGTAAAACTGCCATAATCTTGTTCATTAAATTTTCAATATCTATATCCATATATTCGACTAATTTTCTCATCATTTCTGGTAAATCTGTCTGCATACCTATTTTTAACATTTCGACTTGCATTGAAGAGGATAGTCCAGAATTTTCAAATGGTTCTATCCATGAAGCACCAATTAATATATTGTTTATTGAAGTTTCTATTATTGACAGTAGCACATAATTCTTTACTACTGATTTACTAACTTCCAGAGAGTCTTGTATTCTCATTCCGTTTTCAAGGTTTAAAAGCATAGCTTTTATAAATCTAGAAAAATCTATAGCATATAGTAATTTACCAAATATAGGCATCTTATATTTGAAATAATCAAAATTGTATTTTCCTTTTGGACTTTGTACATATGCATAAATCAATCCAATTATAGCTGCTATAGCTATTACAGGAACATACCAAACTTTAATCAGTTTGTTACAAAAATCTACAAACCATATTGTAATTTCTGGTAAGGTTTGAGTAGTTCCAGATTGTGCAAATGCTTCTTGTATTAATGGAATAATATATGCCACACCAAAAATTAACAAAGCTATAATTGCAAGTAATTGTAAAACATTTGGTATTATAATTTTTCTTAGTCTCGAGCTTATATCATCTGTACTTTCCATATATTTTACAGCTTGCTCTAGTGATCTTGTAAGCTGTCCAGACAATTCTCCAACTTTTATCATATTTATATAAATGTATGGGAATATATTAGAATAGTATTCCAAAGTTGTATACATATATTCTCCAGCTTCAACACCTGCCAAAACATCCTGTAAAATACCTCTTAGAGATAAATTTTCTGTACTATCTATAATTGTACTTAATGCATGTATATTATTAAAGTTAGCTTTTTTTAACAAATAGAAATTTTGTGTAAATATAATTATGTCTCTGTTTGTAATTTTTTCTTCTCTTGCTAAAAGTAAATTTACTCTTTCCTTAATAGAAGGCTTAGCTATAGCTCGTCCTTGCATAATATTGGCAGAATCAGCTTGACGCATAATATCGTCTATGTCCATCATATTTTTTCTGTTTGTTTTTGTAGATTTACTTTTATATCCTACTTGGATTACGCTAATTGGAAGAAGATCATTACTTTTTAATTTTTGAATAAGCGTATTTCTATTAACATCTTCAACTTTATTACGAACCACTTGACCTTTTGATGTTACAGCTCTATAAACAAACTCAGGCATTTTTTTCTCCTTTCTAAATTAATTTTATTGATTAATTTTATTTTCTTTTTCTCTTTTTATCTTTAATTGCATTATTGTTCTATTTAATGTTTCAATATTTTTCTCTTCAATTTGTGCTTTAGCTTGCTCTAATGTAATTACGTCATTTACAAATAACTCTGCAATAGAATTTATTAATCCTATACTTCCTTTTTCCAAATTACTTTGTATTGCATCCTCTATTTCAGCTACACTTATTTTTTCTTTTCTAATTATACCTGCTACTATGTTATCAACCACCATTACTTCTGGCACTAATACTAATTCACCAGTTTTAGATGGTAATAATCTTTGAGAAATAACTAGTTTTAATAATGAAGAAATCAAATATTTAACCTGTTGTTGATCTCTTATTTCATAGAAGTTAATAATTCTATCTATCGTCTCAGCACATGATTTAGTATGAAGTGTTCCTATAACCAAATGTCCTGATTCCGCTGTTTCTATGGCTGCCTCCATTGTTAGTCTATCTCTAATCTCTCCTATGACTAGTATATCGCAATCCTCTCTTAAAGAGTTCTTTACACCATCACTAAAACTTAAGCAATCTCTACCAGCACCAACTTCTTTTTGTACTATAATTGACTTCTTACTCTTATGCTTATATTCTACTGGGTTTTCTAGAGTTAATATTTTTTTATTTTGATCTTGATTTATTTCATTAATCAATGCATTAAGTGTTGTTGTTTTTCCAGAATTAGTTTTACCTGTAACTAGTATAAGCCCTTGTTGTTGATATGTCATTCTTCTGACTATGTCTGGTACACCAAGATCTTCATATGCTGGTAATTGATTTTTTATAAGTCTCATTGTAAAAATAGGAATTTCATTTGCCATTGAGATGTTTACCCTTAAACGTATATCTTCAAATTCAAATGATGTATCTAGTTTTTTAGTTTCTTTAAAAACCCTATCCTTATCTACATTTCCTCTTACAAAATAATCATATATTTCGTACATATCATCTTCATTTAGAATATCTGTATTTCTACATTCTACTAAATCTCTTCTAATTCTTAGCATTGGCTTCAATCCACATATTAAGTGTACATCTGAAGCATCTTTCTTTTTGGCTGTCTCTAAAACCTTATCAATATCTATCATTAGTTAACCTCCAATCTACTAATATATAGCCAATTTATTGTTTAATTCTTCTAAATTAGTAGTTCCATCTATTACTCTGTTAATTCCATCAACTATAAGCGGAATATAGCCATTTTTTAATGCTGTATTTCGTATTTCTACTACTGGTTCATTATTTGCTATCATTGATTTAATTTTATCATCTAACATTAATATCTCGAAGATACCAATTCTCTCATGATAGCCTGTGTTATTACACATTTTGCAACCTACTGCATCATAAGTTTTTCCTGACAAGTCGAATTCAACATTATATTTTTCTCCTATTTTCTTTATAATATTTTTTTCTTGTGTTGTATAATCTCTCTGTTTAGCACAATTTTTACATAACCTTCTAACTAGTCTTTGTGAAACTGATGTTGAAAGTGTGCTAGATATATCATAATTTGAAACTCCCATTTTTCTAAGTCTTGTAATTACCTCTACTGCATCAATGGTATGAATTGTAGATAATACATAGTGACCTGTTTGGCCAGCTTGCATAGCAATTTCTGCTGTCTCAGAGTCTCTTATTTCTCCAAGTAAAATAATATCTGGGTCTTGTCTTAAAACTGTTCTTAATGAATTAGCAAATGTTGTTTTGGGATCTATTTCAATTTGATTTAATCCGTTAATTCTTATTTCAACTGGATCTTCAATTGTAGTAATATTTAATTGTTCTCTATTTAAGTAATCTATAATACTATATAAAGTAGTTGTCTTTCCTTCTCCTGTTGGAGCTGCAATTACAGATATACTATTCTTTTTTATAAATGCTTTTTTTAATAATTCTTCATCTTGCTTAAACCCTAATTCAAATATTGACCTTACATCTTCATTTTTCTTTAATAATCTTAAAACAAATTTTTCACCATAAATATTCTTTTGAGAAGATACACGTATGTTATAGTCTGGATACATTATAATTCTTCCATCTTGTGCTTCTTGTTTTTCTTGATGCATGTTAGAAATAGCTTTTAATCTTCCTATAATTTGTGATTGTTTTTCTTTTCCTACATTAGCAGCATTTATTAATTGTCCATCAATTCTATATCTTACTCTTAATCCTTCTTGCATTGGTTCTATATGAATATCGCTTGCTCTTTTTTCCATAGCTGTTTTTATAACAGAATCAATAAATCCAGATACATCAGCATTTAAATCTATACTTTCTGAACTTCCTGCAAATGAATTTAAAATCAAATCAATATTTGTTTCAAAAGTAATATATTTTTCCATTATAAGACCTTTATTTAAAAGTAAAAGTCTTACAGTTTCAACTGCTCTTCTATTAGATGTGTCAGCAAAACATACTTTAATTTTTCCATTTATTTCTTCAAACGGAATTGCCTTGTATTGCCTTGCTATATCAATAGAAATATAATCAAGTATATTTATTTTTATATCTGATTCCTTTAGATATATAGCTCTTTCATCTAAAATTTCTCCAATTGCTTCTATTAAAACATATGGATCACAAGCCCTCAAAATATTTAAAATATCACCAATTTTCTTTTTTGGTTCTGCCTTTTGGTAATCCAAAGCCCTTTCTATATCTGATTCTGTTACAATACCTCTTTTTACTAATTCTATTCCTAATGGTTGCCTTTTTTTCGAGTCCATAGTATCTCTCCTTTCATTTGTTTACTTATATTTATTGTTTGCAATTTTTAAAATATTATTACCAATATCTTAAAGTAAAATCAACATTTTTCGTTATAGAGTCTTCATCATTTTTTCCAATTTGAACATTTACATTTATCAAATTCTTCGTCATGCTATTTACATTGAATTCGCTTGCTGTAAAATTACAATTCATAATATTCTTTGCAATTGCTTTTCCATCTCTATATATATATCCATTTTGATATTGATATGTAGGCCCATTTTCAAATTGGATTGTATTGCTAGTTACTGTTGCCTTACTATAATTTTTAACGTCTGTCACAAAAAACATAGAAAATTTGTTAAACTCTGAAATATATTTTGGCGATTCTACTACTTCCCCTATTCCATTATAAAAAAATGTGCTTATTGTAGTCATAACACCTAGCAATAACATAAAAACAAATATATATATTACTAATGCTGATAATGTTATACCTCTTTCATTTTTTATATTCTTATACATTTTTTATATAAAAACCTCCACTAACTCTACATTTCCTTAATTTTTAATTTTTGTATTGAAAATCCTTCTGTCTCGTTCAAGATTGTATATGAAATATTTAATTTTACTATTTTTATTACGTCTTGAACATTGTTTACTCCTTCACCATAATTTGATACTTCAATACTTATATTAAAACTTTCTGGTATTGAGAAATCACTTTTATATTCATCTGCTAACTCTGGCTTTACGTCTTCATATGGTATTTTGTCTATATCTTCAAGTATTTGTACTGCATATGTAGCCATTTGTGATGTAAGATTTGTTTTAACATTGGTTTTATATACTGAATACATTAAAGTGCTAATAAGTCCTACAAAAATAGTAATAATTAACGTTGCTATTGCAAGATCTTGCATTGTAAAACCTTTATTAGACCTTATTAAATTTTTTAATGTTTTATCTTCGCTCATTGTATCACTCACTTCAAACTCCAAGACTTTATTTAAAAAAATTTTATCAGTTAATAGTTTAAAAGACAAGTAAATTTATAACTATCATACTTACTATATTTGCTGTGCACATATAAAATCCTACAGGTATTTTACTAACCTTATCTGAATCTTTTTTAATGCTTTTGTTTTTTCTATCTCCTATTTTATGCAATAATATTTGTATGCCTACTGCAAGTAAAGTTATAATTACAGTATATATGTACACTGTTTCGTAAGTAAAAAGTACCATAAACATAGACAATATTAATACATCTATTGGATAGCTATCTTTACCTTTTTTCCTTAAGTAATATATGCTAAATAATATTAGTAAACAAGAAAGAATTAAATATATAACATATCTATACATACTAGTATCTTTTTCTACTATATATAGATAAATCATATATATGGTAACACAAATAAAGCCAAACAATAATACTGGCTTTTCAATCCTTACTTTTTCTTTGTCTATTCCAGCTATAATAAATAATGTTGCTATATATAATATTCCAAAAACAAAATATACCAATATTGATGGGTTCAAAGTGAACAAGCTTAATTTCATAGAAAAAGCAAATAAAACAAAAACCACTCCAGATAATACCTCTAACAATAAATATCTAATTCTTATCTTTTGTTTGCAATATCTGCACTTCCCCCCCAAGCAAACATAGCTTAAAATTGGAATCATATCTAAAAATCCCAATTTGTGATTGCAATTAGGGCAATACGAACGTGTATGTGTAATATCTTGTCTTAAAGGAATTCTATATACTGCAAGTGTAAAAAAACTTCCAAATAAAGTACCAATGCAAAAAATTAATAAATACAATATATAGTCCATGTTTACTCCTTATTTTAAAATAGAGGTTATACCTAAAGATAATTATGGTTAATATCAGTAGTATAACCTCCAATTAAATAGTTAGTTTAAAGAAATTTTAAACCGTTTAAAACTTTTTTTACTCTTAGATACTTGCATCTTTTAATACATCGTTAATGTAGTGTTGTACGTTAACAATAGATTGATCTGTATACTTAGTATCATTTGCATAGAAATCTCTTGCATCTTCTGCTCTATTTACTAAGCCGTTATTTCCAAATGCAAATGAAATTGCTACAGTAGCTAAGATTATTAATACAACGATTGTGATAACTAAAGCTACTAAAGTTATACCTCTTTCATTCTTTAACATAAAAAATTCCTCCTTTTAATTTTTTTGTATATATCTATTATATTTAATAAATATAACCTAAGTTTTTAATGAATTAAATATTACTATTATTTAATTCCTTCTTCATTGAAAAATGTTCCTGTTGAATTTTTATCTACATTTGTGTTTTCAATATTTTGGTTATTATCATTAGTTTGTGTATTACTATTTCCATTTCCATTTGTTGTAGGAGATTCGTTTGTTGGTTCTGAAGTTTCTTCTAGTGCAAATGGATTTGCTTTTCCTTCGACTGTTGTTCCAGATTGTTTATATATATTCAAATCTGCATCTGTTACAGAATAAGTTATAGGAACTGCATTATTTTTTGCTATATCTTCTGCTAGTTCTTGTTGTACCTCACTAGGTGTTACATATGTTTCCCTTTCTGGCATAACTTTGCTTAATGGAATATAGTCATAAAATAATACCATTAGTATTAGCAATATTGCAATACTTAGAAGTAATATTATAACAATTTCCTTCATCACTGACTTTAACATACTTACCTCCATTTATCTTTATTGAGTAACCGCATTAACAACTCCATCCATCAAAGGTGTTTCCACTTCATTTGTTGTAGGATTTGTAACTGTATTAGTAGTTGAGTTTTGTGCTGTATTAACATCAGTTGATGTTTGTTCCTGAGTTACTCTAATTCCATTTACATTAAATGTTGCTCTTAAATTATTACCACTGTCTGGTACTTCTTTAAAGTTTTCTATTCTAAATGATAATTCGCTGTCATCCTCTAATGCTGAAATGAAATTCATAATACCAAAATATTGTCCTATTACTGTAAAAGATATATTGCTTAATGCTGAATCTGCCGAATTTGCAGAAGTTATTTGCATATTAATATTTACTCCTTCGCTTCTAGCATGTCCACCAACTCTTAAGAATAAATATTCAACATCATAAATTTCTTCAGTATTAGCTTTTTCTATTTGTGTTTCTGTACTAGTATTTGCTCTTTTGTAGTAATTTTCTTTACTCTTTGTTAATTTTTCAACTTCCTGTTTCACAGATTCTCGTCTTTCCTTTAAGCTGACTTTAATTTTTGTGTTTGCTTCTTCTATTTTTGAATCCAAATCATTATTTAGCTCTATAATTTTTCCAGTGCTTAATATGTTAAAAGAGCCTATTGATATTCCTTGAAAAATAGTAAAGTACGCCAAAACAATTAATAATACAAGTAACACTGCTATCAAAATTTTTCTCATGGCAATACCCCCTCAATAACTATTTTTACAAACTCTCCTTCTTTTTGTCCTTGCGTTGATGTTACTGTTTTCAAAATATTATCTTCTTTTATTTTAGCTTTAAAATATCCTAGTTCATCATAATATTTTGATTGAGCTCTTATAGTAATTTTCTGAACATTTTTATTTCCTTGAGTTTCTACAATATTCTCTATCTCTGTTATTTGTACATCATTTGGTATTGCAGATGCTAAACTCATTAGCAAGTTTGGTATTGCTCCTTTTGCATTTAAATCTTCTTCAATCTTCTGTGATATATCCTCTAAATTTTTTCTTAATTGATCATAGCTATTTGCCTTTGCTTTTATCATTTCTATGTCTGTATCTGCCAAATTTATTTGACTATCTGTATAATCATTCAATTCCTGTGCTTCATCTATTTTTGCATTTATTCTATTATCTAAGAAAATTGAAAATCCAGAATATAAAATAGTTAGCATTAATACTCCAGCCGATATTCTTGCAAGCCACCTTTCTGTCATGTCAAGTTTACCTGACATACTCATATTGAACTTCTTGCCAGACTTTCCATCTTTTTTGCCAAATCCAACATCTAATTTTAACCATTCTGGTAACTGGTCAAGTAAGGTTGGCTTTTTGAAGTTCATACTTTTTATTCCATATCCTAGCCCCTGCATTGCTATAGCAATAGCAGAATTAACTTCTATATAGTCTTTTACATTTATCTTTATATTTTCTGTAACAAAATAAGGTTTTAAGACTTCACATTTTTCAGTTTGGAAAAATTCTTGAAAATATAAGTCTATGTTATTTATAACTGATAATGTACCTGTTAAATATATTTTGTCAAATTTTATTGTTGAATTGTTAACATATTCTTGTACTTTAGTAACTATTTTATAAAGTGTAGGCATAATGAAATCAAGATACTCATTTTCCTCATCCTGTAATTCTTTACCTTCCATAGTATAAATTGTTGAGTTTCTGCATATTTCATATGCTTTTGAATATGAGTTTTCTTTAGCAACTATTTTGCTTAGTACATCTCCCGCGCCTTCTTGCATTTTATCTATATTATATATTTTTTGATTTACGATTGTTGATACTGTAGTTTCTTCTTCCATATTTATAATTATGATATTTTCTTTTGGCTTTATTGAACCTATGTTAGCTATTGATGTTCCAATAGGAGTAATAGTTGATACTTTATATTCTCCCATTGTCTGCATTATTTTATTTATTGTTGTTTTATTTGTCGAAACATGTATAACTTTTATTTTGTCTCTGTCACCAATTTCATTAGATAATGCATATCTTGTTTCATAAGCATTTTTATTTAATTTTTTATCATAACAATAAGATTCAAACTCTGTGTCAATAGCTTTTTTTAAATCACTTTTATTCAAAAGGCTAAACATATAAAAATAGTTGTACATTTCTTCAGACAAATTTACACTTATCGGTATATTGTAACTATACGTTTCAGAAACAACTTGTTTGATCGCTTCTCCAACCTTTTCATAGAATTTTATACCAAACGATTCTATTCTCAAGTTTTCACGTTCTTTAGTCACTTTAGCATATTTAATTACATTGGTTTCTATATATAATCCTAAACAGCTTGACATGTTATTCTCCTTCGTTTTTTATTTATACCACTATTATTATTTTGCAAATTGTAAGAAATAATACTTGTATTTTTTTCCTTTTGCTAATTTTCTACAATATAATCACATCTCTTGTTATATTTTATCTTTTTTTTTTCAAAAGTCAATAGCTATTGAAATATTTAATATAAATGTAATATTTCTGTAATATTTTTGCAATATTTCCAAAATCTTACTTTGCTTTTAACCTCTAGCAAGTGCAAAAATTAAAATAATAATTCCAAAAATCACTCTGTAAATAGCAAAGCCTTTAAAACTTCCTTTTTGTAAGTAATTTAATAACCATTTGATTACAAAAATTCCTACTAAAAAACTTGCAAAAATTCCTACAAAAAATGGTATGCTAAACACAAAATCTTTTATTTTAAAAATTGTTGCTGCAAATACTATTGGTCCTGATAGCATAAAAGAATACTTTGCTACTGATTTTCTATCAATTCCCATTGCTCTACCTGTTGTCATAGTAATTCCTGACCTTGAAACTCCTGGAATAAATGCCAAGCATTGAGATAAACCAATTAAAAAAGTTTGTTTAAAAGACATATGTTCATAATCAGTTTTTGTTTTAGAATTTTTATCTACTATGTATAAAATTATACCCATTACAATCAAAGCAATAGCTATTATAACTGGTTTCTTTAGTGCATCACCTACAAACGTATCCAATAAAAGCCCAATTATTCCTCCAGGTATTGTAGCTATAACTAAGTACCAAAACATCTTACCTTCTGTGGTCTTTTTCTTCTTTACAACTTGATTAAATCCTCCTACTATTAATTTAATCCAATCTTTAAAGAAAAATAATGCTATTGCTAAAAACGTTCCAAAATGTAAAGCTACATCGAACCCTTCAAATGCACTATTAAATTCTGGGCTTTGTGTCCAATTTAATAGCCATGGGATAATATCTAAATGTCCAGAACTCGAAATAGGCAATAATTCTGTTAATCCTTGTATAATTCCTAATATTAATGCTTGTAAAGTTGTCATGTAATTTCATCCTTTCGTTAATTATTTTTCATGAACTACATTATATAACTAATTTGCAAATTTATTCAATAGTTTTTTTACTTTTTTTTCAAATCTATTATTACTAGACACCTATATAATACTTTCCTTAATAAATTTTGCAGCTGTTTTTGGCATTTCTTTTCCTGGAATTCCTAAAGCTGTAATTAACCTTATTCCTTTTCTTTTTGAATATTCTTTATTAATTCCTCCAGGAGCTGAAGCAACATCAATCATAAGTATATCTTGCTTAAATGAATCTATTTCTTTTTCATTCAATACTAATGATGGTACTGTATTTATAACAATATCTATTTTTGCTCCTATTTTTGGCACTTCATCATAAGTAAGAGGTGTATATCCTTTTTCTCGCATCCAAGTTAAATCTTTCTCCTTCCTAGCTGTGCAATATACATTTGCCCCTAATGAATTAAATCTATCACACATAATTTTTCCAATTCTTCCATATCCACATATTAAAATATTGCTTTCAAAAATTGACTCTTCCCTTTCTTGTATTGCAATTTTTATTGTTCCCTCTACAGTAGCTATTGCATTTAATATTGTTAATTTTTCATTTTGAAGTAAATCTATAATTTTAATATCTGCAATTTTAAATTTTTCATTCAATTGATTATCATTATTTTGAGAAAAAATTAAATCTTTTTCATTTTTCAAAATTTCGCATTCTTTTAAAAATTTTTTAGGAATCCCTCCAGCTATAAATTTTAAAGTTTCTCTACTAGAGCTTATACCGTTTATATTTTCCGTTTTATGTTTATTATCTATCTTGTAAATTATTTTTTTCTCTAAATCCTCGATTTCAATCTTTTTACTCGAAAATGGTGCATTTATATATGTACCATCTTTTGAAAAAGGAATAGCGCTAATTATTATTTTTACATTTTTAATTGTTTCTTCAATATTATTACAAATATAAATATTTTTGAATGTATGCTTCTTTTCTTTTAAGTCAATTTCTTTTCCCAAATTATTTTCCATTTCTAAATCATAATATTTTTCTATTCCATATGCATATACGTTATTTCCTTCTTTAGCATACAGCTCTGCCAATTTTATTATTCGTAAGTCTCCTCCAATTATACCAATGTCCAAAAAAATCACATCCTCACATAATATTTATATAATTATATGAAGATGTCTTGTACATTATATTTAATTTTCTCTTTGTCTTTCTTGCAATTGCTTTTCTTTTATATTTTTCAGCATAGTTATATCATCATTATTAAGTCCACTTGTTAAAGAACAAGTTTTAGACAGATGATTTAATGCTTTTCGTTCTTTAAGTAATAGTTTTGTCTTTTTCTTTTCTTCTTGTCTTTCTCTAGTAGGTTTTTTAATATCATTTTTTATTGGCGTAAAAACCACTTCTTTTTGTACTTTATTATATATTTTAGGATCTAACTCAATCGCAATATTCATATAATTTATAGCTTTTTCCTTATCTCCTTTCAAGATTGCAACCTGAGCTAAATAATAATATGAACCTGCTTCTACATCTTCTCCTTTAATACTTTCTTTAAAATATTTTTCTGCCTCATCTAAATCACCTGCAATTAGTGCAATTTGACCTATGCTTAACTTCGCATTATATAGGAGAGAATTAATTTCTGCTGCTTTTTGATAAAACTCTTTTGCCCTTTGAAAATCATTTACCATTGTATATGCCATTCCTAAATTATAATACAAATCATAATTTCCCGGATTATATCTAAGTGCACTCATATACACATTTATGGCCTCTTTATATCTTTCTTTAGAATATAATATATCTCCTAATAAATTAGTAGCTTTATAGTACTCAGGATTTTTTTTAAGCAACTCTTGTAGAACTGTTATAGCTTCTTCTGTTTTTTCATTTTTATTTAATAACTCGCCTATTTTATAACTTGCTTTTATATCCTTATTATTTAAATCATTCGCCCTAATATATTCATCAACAGCTAATGAATATTTTTCCTCTTTTTCATATACCTCTGCTAAATTTTTATGTCCGATATAACTTTCTGGATATTTATTTATTAACTTAAATAAATACTCTTTTGCTTGCTCTGTATTGCCTTTATGTAATGCAATTTTCGCTAGCATTATATTAAACATCTCTGGAAAATCTATTTTCTTTTTATATTCTATTAATAGCATAATAACTGGTATGACAACCGAAAATATATAAATTAGTATTCTAAAGAAAATATTTAAGTGTATACTAAAAATAACCTCTATAAAATTAATTACAATACCAACAAACTCTAGTCCCAATATATACACATAACTTGTATCATTTTTCTTAATAAACCTTCCAAAAACAATAACAAAAATCGCAAAAGCCAGTAAATTAAATATAATCTTCTCTACCAAATTTAGTCACCACCGAATTTTTCCTCATATTTATTCATGCATTTCTCAATTATTTCTTCCGCATCTTCTCTTCCTAGCATTCTATCCACTGTTGTTGTTTTGCCTTCCAATTGTTTGTACACTTCAAAAAAATGCTTTATTTCGTCAGAAATATGATTTGGAAGTGCAGATATATCATTATAGACATTTAAGTATGGATCTCTTTTAGAAATTGCAATTATCTTTTCATCCTCTTCGCCACCATCATTCATTATCAAAACACCTATTGGATAGCACTCAACTAATGTAAGTGGTTGTATACGCTCATTACATAGAATAAGAACATCTAATGGGTCATTATCCTCTGCATATGTACGTGGAATAAATCCATAATTTGTAGGATAATGTGTAGCAGTATAAAGCACTCTATCCAATTTTAACATTCCTGTTTCTTTATCTAATTCATATTTATTTGTTCCACCTTTTGGTATCTCAACAACTCCTATAAAATCTGTTTTACTTATTCTCTCTTTACTAATATCATGCCAAATATTCATTTTCACCATTCCTTACCATTTATTTTCTCATTACAGTTTAAAGCATTATTTCTCAAAGAAATAATAAAATATTGTTTTTGCTAATTCTTTACATACATTACAAACCCTTTTTATTTGAACACATGGGAAATGCAAAATATATATACTAGTATTGTGAAGATATTTTAAGTATTTCGTTCTCAATAGCTTTATTTGTAACATTTCCTTTTTATTTTAAAACAAATATAAACAAAAGTCTAGTATGTTGTACAATTTTTTGTATAAAATCGTTACATGATAATGCTTCTATTTTATTTTTGCCTTTAAATTAGAAAATCAAAAAGGCCACTAAAAAGTGGTCTTTTTGCAAAAAATTAGCTTTGTATCAATTTTGATCTGCAGTGAATTAAGTTTCCATTTGTAATAAAAAGATCTTAAATGTGCAGTGATTTTAGCTATTTTAGAGCTTTATTAAGAATCTTTGCTTTAGACATCTTATTCCATCTGGAGACAAAGTTTTAAAATTCTTTCCTATAAAAAAGTTCTCCTCATCATACGCTATTTTCTTCAAAGTTTTTGCATAAACTTCATTTTTAGGATGTAAATAACCTATTATTTTATTCACTCCTTTAGCTTTAATGAATTCCCTTGCTTCTTGAAGCATCAACGTTGCAACTTTTCCTTGTTGTTCTTTCGGTGCAACCCCCATTGTTTTTATCATTAATGTGCCTTCTTTTTGAACATCTTCAAACTCACTGTCGAATTGCATAAGTTCTAAGTCTGTTGGAGCAACAAGCACTAAAAAACCTGTCAATTCTTTATAGATATTAAAGGATAGCAAAATATAAGCAGAACA